>JAGQUU010000074.1 GCA_020438345.1 Solirubrobacterales bacterium
CGGCGCTTGCTCCCCGGCCTTCCTGGCTGAAATCGACGTACTTGGTTGAACCCCATATCCCCAGCGAAGCGACGATGGCAACAGCTAGCGAGGAGACAAAAGCGGCAGCAACTGTCTCCCAGAGTTCCGTCAGGTTTACCACTGTCGCGATCAGCACCACAGGTCAGGATGCCTCCGTCTGGAGGTCCACAACCTCGGTCTGACGTGAACGCCGAATGAAGGCGAACACGATCATGACGATGGCGACGACGCTGATGATCACCGGACCGACCGGACTATTGCCAAAGAGGGCAGTGACTCCGAAGGTCAGCGCACCGATCAGGGCGGCGGCCGGGAGGGTGAGTACCCAGGCGGTGACGATGTTGCCCGCTACACCCCACCGCACAGCGGAAATCCGTTTCGCCACGCCGGAACCCATCACTCCGCCGTTGATCACGTGGGTTGTCGAGAGCGGAAAGCCGAAATGGGAGGAAGCCATGATTACCGCGGCCCCTGCCCCCTGGGCAGCGAAGCCCTGGGCCGGGTCCATCTTGATGATTCGCATGCCGGTCGTCTTGATGATCCGCCAGCCGCCGCTGTATGTGCCGAGCGCGATGGCAGTGGCTGCCGAGAAGATCACCCAGAACGGCGGATCAGAACCCGCCGGCAGGACACCGTCGGCGATCAGGGCGAGCGTAATCACACCCATTGTCTTCTGGGCATCATTGGTGCCATGGGCCAGCGCCAGCAGGCCGCCGGAAGCGATCTGGCCGAACCGGTAGCCACGATTGACCGGGCCCGGACGAAGGTTGCGAACGATCCGGTAGATCAGGCCGATTGACAGGCCGGCCACGACAAAGGCAAGGATTGGTGCGACCACCGCCGGGATCAGCACCTTGCCGATCAGACCAGCTGTCTCGATTGCCGCAGTACCGGAATCAGCCAGGGCCGCACCGACGATGCCGCCGATCAGGGCATGAGAACTCGATGAGGGAAGTCCGAAGTACCAGGTGATCAGATTCCATGCGATCGCCCCGACCAACCCGGCGAACACCACGTTGAGCGCACCAGGCCCCGAGATCGCTCCCTGGTCAACCACGTCCGAAGCGATGGTTGCCGCCACCTCGATCGAGATGAAGGCACCGACGAAGTTGAGGATCGCGGCGAAAGCAATCGCAGCTTTTGGCGAGGCCGCACCGGTCGAGATCGAGGTTGCCACGACATTCGCGGTGTCGTGGAACCCGTTGGTGTAGTCGAAGGCCAGAGCCGAGACCACCACGATTACGAGGATCAGGTGGAGGTCCACTGCCCTATGAGTTCTTGATAACGATGCCTTCGAGGATGTGCGCTGATGTCTCTGTCGCATCTATCGCCTTCTCGAGGACAGCGAAGATGTCCTTCCAGCGGATTACGACCATAGGGTCGATGCCGTTCGAGAAGAGCGAGGCGACAGCGTCACGCGAAACCCGGTCACCATCATTCTCAAGCCGGTGGATCTCGATCCAGTACTGGTCCAGGTCCCGGAATGAAGGGAGGTTCTCCAGACCCAGCGACAACTGTTCGCAGCAGTCCACGAGGATCCTCGTCAGATCCTGGGCCTGGGCCATCGGGGCTTCGATCTGGTAGAGCGCCAGGAAGTCAGCGGCCTCCTCGATGTAGTCGACCACGTCATCCATCTTGGTCGCCAGACCGTAAATGTCTTCACGGTCGATTGGCGTGACGAACGTCGAATTGAGGCGGTTGATGATGTCGTGGGTGATCCTGTCACCCTCCTGCTCGATAATCAGGATTTCCCGGCCGAGACCGTTGTCGTCGGGCCAGGAAACCATCATGTCGTTCAGCATCCTGGACGCGCGCAGAGTGTTCTGCCCGGCCTCATTGAAGAGGTCGAAGAACGTACGGTCCTTTGGCAGAAGCGAAAAGCGCATCAGAGCGGTGCCAAACTAGCAGAGCGGACGATCACTCCGAGACCTGGGGAATGACCGTCGCCGCCAGGGCCTGATGCCTTTCCATCAGTTCGTCCTGGACATTTCGGCGTTCGCCACCCTCGGGATCGAGCCTTGACCAGTTCCCGGAACTGTCGAGAACCCACGAGTTCGTGTTGTCGGCAAAGCAACGTTCAAGAGTGTCGAGAATCTCATCTCTCGCGATTTCGTCCTGGACCGGAGTCACGAGCTCGACCCGGCTGTCCAGGTTGCGGGGCATCAGGTCGGCGGAGCCGATGAACACATCCCAATCGTCGCCCCGCTTGAACGAATAGACCCGTGAATGCTCAAGGAAGCGACCAACGATCGAGACGACCCTGATGTTCTCCGAGAGCCCGGGCACCCCGGGTCGCAGACAGCAGATGCCACGCACGTTGATCTCGATGTCAACCCCGACACCGGATGCCCGGTAAAGAGCTTCGATGCAGTCGCGATCGACCAGCGAATTCATCTTCATCAGAATTTTCGTGTCCTGGCCTGCTTCGTGGGCAGCGATCGTTGCTTCGATCTCGTCGAGAATCGACGACCTCATCGAATGTGGTGAAACCAGAACCCTTCGGTAGTCGGTTGGTCGCGAGTAGCCGGTGAGCAGGTTGAACATCTCTGCCACATCGGCACCGATTTCGGGGTCTGCCGTGAAGATGCCGAGATCGGTGTAAAGACGCGCAGTGGTCGAGTGATAGTTGCCGGTGCCGATATGGACGTAGTTGCGGACATGATCTCCTTCCCGGCGCACCACGAGAAGTGCCTTGATGTGGGTCTTCAGGCCAGGGATGCCATATACGACGTGGACACCGACTTCCTCAAGTCGCTTCGCCCATTCGATATTGGCCTCTTCGTCAAACCGGGCTTTGAGTTCCAGCATGCAGACCACCTGCTTCCCGCGTTCAGAAGCCTTGATCAGAGCGGAAACCAGCGGCGAATCTTCGCTGGTCCGGTACACCGTCTGTTTGATCGCGAGGACGTCCGGATCGTTGACGGCCTGGGCGATGAACCGCTCGACCGAGGTCGTGAAGGAATCGTACGGATGGTGAACGAGAACGTCACCCTGACGGATCGTGGCGAACAGATCCGGCGGATCGCCGTCTTCGCCCTGGAGTTTCGGCTGGGTGACCGGCGACCACGGCTGGTCCCGGAGCTCGGAAAATCCGGGGATCTTCACGACATCCCAGAGATCGGTCAGGTCGAGCAAACCACCGATCTCGAAGACTTCGTTCTCCTGCAGCCGCAGAAGCTCGACCAGGAGCTCCTTCAACTCGGGATTCATCCCTTCGGCAACTTCCAGCCTGACCACTTCACCGAACCGGCGGCGGCGAACTTCTTCCTGAACTGCCTCAAGCAGATCGTCGGCTTCATCGGAGACCGTGAAGTCAGCGTCACGGGTGACCCGGAAATACCCGTAGTCAAGTACTTCGACGCCAGGGAACAGCTGGTCGAGGTTGGCTCCGATCACTTCCTCCAGCGGGACCAGCAGATGCTCATCCTCTCCACCGAGGTTTATGAACCGGCCAAGCAGTTCCTTGGGAACCTTGATCCGGGCCAGCACCCTCGTCGAGGTTTCCTTGTCACGGAGGAGTACCGCGAGACTCAGCGACAGGTTCGAGATGTAGGGAAATGGACGCCCGAGTCCGATCACCAGCGGTGTCAGTGTGGGAAAGACCTGCTGGTCGAATTTCCGGTCCAGTTCCGCCCTTTCCTTGCCGCTCAGCGAATCAAGTGTTGCGACCTTGATTCCTTCATCGGCGAGTGAAGGTTGGAGCTTGCGGTCAAAGACCTTGGTCAGCCGCCGGTCCAGTTCCAGAGACCTGCTCCGAATCGCCTGGATCTGCTCCCTGGGCGAGAGGCCGTCAGGTCCTCTGGCGTCGATGCCGGCGTCAACCTGATCCCAGAGCCCGGCCACCCGGACCATGAAGAACTCATCCAGGTTCGATTCGTAAATCGCGCAGAATTTGACCCGTTCAAGGAGCGGGACGGTGTCGTCTTCAGCCAGCTCAAGGACTCTCTGGTTGAAGTCGAGCCAGGACAATTCGCGATTAAAAAACAGGGATGGATCCGCCTGGGTTTCCAAGGTCATGATTCTACTTTCAGTGAAGTTTCAAGTGCGACCCAGACCCCTTGCCTCGACTGTTCGAGCCAGAGCCTCTTGAGCCTTTCGTGGAGCAACTTCTGTTTCGCCACCAGGTGGATGATTCCAAGTTCAAGACCGCGATAGGCAGCACGATTGGGGGCAGCCTGAACCAGGACGGGATCGAGTTCCCTGTTGCCTCGGGACCTTTCAACCATCGTCCTCACATCCTCACCTTCGAGTTCCGAGGTCAGCTCGCGGCCCGGAGGCACGGAGATTCCACAGTCGCGGATCTGCCCCAGGATTTCCTGCAGGCCACGAGCCGCACGCCGCGCAGTATGGGCCTGGGTCCCGAGAGCGTCACCGGTCAGCTCCAGTGCGTAACGAAGCCGCTCGGCCCCAATCCCCATTTTCCGCAGGTCCTCCACCTCACCGGTTTCGACACCTTTCGGTGCGGATGCGCGAAGACGGTCAAGACGTTTCAGGACCAACGCGACCGTCTCCGGTGGCAGGGCTTCGACCGGGCGGTATTCGTCAGCCCGGTCGGCCGCTTCAGTGCCTACTGCGGCGTCGGCGATTTCTTCAAAGGTAACCCGGAAGGCCTGTATGCGCCGGCCGTGAACAACCTGGGCGAGCTCGCGGTTCGCGGCCGCCTGCTGACGACGGAGCTGATCGACGAGCCGGCTGATTCCGTCGGCCTCCGCCGGGGACATCTCGGCTCCGATCTCCTCCCATGAGGCGATCATCACGTCAGCGTCACGGCGGGCACCCACAACCCGGCCGATCCGGCGTGCTTCGCCCCGGCCTGCCCGGTAGTCATTCCGGCTCAGGCAGGGCCGAAAAATCTCCATGGCGGCGCGAAGCCGCCGGGAAGCCTGCCAGAGCTGGCTGGCCGGATTGGTGTCTGTCACGTCGAGGACACCGCGGGAAAGGACCGTGATCTGGGTCGACCTCTCGTCAAGTACCTGGGATGCGGCAAGCCGGAATCGGGGGTCGGGAATCTCGATACTCATCAGGTTGAACCCTAGACTTGCAGCGCGCTCAACCGGGAGTGAGCGCGGGCTCTGAAACGTCAATTCCGCCGTTCAGCATGTCGAGGACTATCCCCTCGCGGACGCCGCCCTTGCCAATCTGGAGTTCCTGACCGAGCATTTCGGAAACCTTCTCGAGTATGAGGACACCGGTCGGCAGGATCCTGACCCGAACCGGGTCCAGTTCGAACTGTCGGCCCACCTCCACCGACTCGTCCCCGCTCAGAACCCGGATGCTCCGCTCCAGCGTCTCGTATTCGAGCCGCGATCCGACGATCTTGCGAAGCGAGGTGGCGGAACCGCCCACGGCAACCGCCTGTTCGGGCCGGGTGATCTGGACATCTTCGAAAACTTCGTCCACCCGATCGCGTATCCGGCGGATTTCCGAGGCCGAAGGGGGATCTGAAGCGATCAGCTCTTCGGCCATCTGACCGGAACCTATCGGCCAGGAACGCACCTGCTCGACCCCGCCTTCGACGGTTCCGATAATGATCTCGGTTGACCCACCGCCCACATCAACCACTGCGACCCGGCCATCGACCCCGTAACCAAGAGCTTTGGTTGCCCCGAGGAACGCCAGTCGGCCCTCTTCGTTTTCGCTGATCACGCTGACCGGAATCCCGGCGGCCTCGCTGATTGCGGCAGCGACCTCGTTTCCGTTCGATGAATCTCTGACCGCCGCGGTCGCCACCGCGCGAAATCCTTCCGCGCCCAGTTCTCTGGCAAGCCGGACCTGGGTTTCAACCACTTCGGAAACTTCAGCGATCTTTTCTTCAGGGATCGAGCCGTCTTCGAGCCGGGCCTGACCGATCCGGGTGTAGGCCCGCTGCTCCATGACCTTTTTCAACTGTCCGTCTACAGGTTCGGCGACCAGGATCCTGGTCGTGTTCGAACCGATGTCTATTGCCGCGCAAAGCATTGGATGCCTGTCTCCATCCTGACAAGTCCTTCGGACTGAGAATCGCCCGTCGATCAAAGTTTCATGTTCCTGGCAAACGGGCTTCTGCGGCGTCCGGTCCGGGCCGGACGCCATCCAGCTCAAGCCGGATGAGATGCGTCTTCGAACTCCCGGAACAGACCGGTCACCACGAAGGCAACCTGTTCACCGATGTCGACCGAATTATCCCCCATCCGTTCGAGGGCCCGGGCCGCGAGCAGCATTGTCATCGCCCACTCACGCCGGTCCTCGTCAATGCCGATCTCGATCGCCAGCGAGAAGCACTCCCGATTCAGGGCATCGACCTCGTCATCGAGCGCAACCAGGTTCTCGGCGAGAACGACGCTGCGTTCGGTGAAAGCCCGTCTGGCCTGCAGAAGCTGGGCCCGGACCCGCTGTCCCATCTCGCGGATGTTTTCGGTCATGCGGTTGTCGACCGGAGGTTCGTTCCCGGTAAGCGGAATCAGCTTGCAGATGTTCACGCACTGGTCACCCATGCGCTCGATGTTCTTGATCACGTGAAGCAGGGCCGAGATCAGACGCAGGTCGGTGGCAACCGGCGACTGGGTGGCGAGCAGGGTGATCAGTCCCTGATGGACTTCCAGGTAGCGCCCGTCGATCCGGTCGTCGTCCACGGTCACCAGCTGGGCCAGTTTGACGTCATGTTGTTCACCCGCCTCGATAGTCCGGTCGAGGGAAGCCACGACCATGTCGATCCCGCCCAGTGTCTGTTCTTCGAGTCGTGCGAGTTCCTCCTGATACTGGACCCGGATCCGGTCTCCGTTGACAGGCCCAGGCACCATCAGCCGACCTTTCCGGTCACGTAGTCCTCGGTGCGGCTGTCCTGGGGGTTGGTGAAGATCCTGTCGGTCTCGTCGTATTCCACGAGTTGACCCCAGCGATTCCCCTCGGCGGCATCCATCTCGACGATCAGGAAGGCCGTCTTGTCGGAGACCCGGGCAGCCTGCTGCATATTGTGGGTGACGATGACGATCGAGTACTGCTCCTTCAGCTCGTTCATCAGATCCTCGACCTTCGCCGTGGAGATCGGATCCAGCGCGGAACAGGGTTCGTCCATCAGGATCACTTCCGGATCAACCGCCATGGTGCGGGCAATGCAGAGCCGTTGCTGCTGGCCTCCGGACATCCCGTAGGCATTGTCATCGAGCCGGTCCTTGACTTCGTCCCAGAGCGCGGCACCACGAAGTGCTTTTTCAACCCGGTGGTCGATGTCCCCCAGCCCGAGGATCCGGGGGCCGAAGGCAACGTTGTCGAAGATCGATTTGGGGAACGGATTCGGCTTCTGGAAGACCATTCCGATCAGCTTGCGAACCTGAACCGGGTCCACCTTGGAACCGTAAAGATTCTGGCCGTGGTACAGAACTTCTCCGTCCACGCGAGCCGACGGAATCAGGTCATTCATCCGGTTCAGGCACCGCAGCAGGGTGCTCTTTCCGCAGCCGGAAGGACCGATCAGCGCGGTCACTTCGTTCTTCGGGATGGTCATTGACACATCGTTGACGGCAAGGCTGCTGCCATAGGAAACCGAAACATGTTCGAGGTCGAAGACCTTCTCGCCCGCCCATGGATCAACTTCGGTGGGAGCCGCTTCCCTGACCGATATCTGCTGGATAAGTCCAGCCTGTTCAGACTGCTCTTCGGGGGCTCGATCTTTCAATGTCTCTTTCACTCTGCTTTCACCTACCACTGTTGCTCGTATCGATTTCGAAGCCAGATCGCGAAAGAGTTCATCGCCAGAAGGACGATGAGCATCATGATCACTCCGGCCGCTGCCAGAACCCGGAACTCGTCCTGTGGCCTGGCCGCGTAGTTGAAAATCATCACCGGCAACGCCGTGTATCCGTTGTCGCCGAAAAAGGTCGGGGCGAAGGTCACAAAGGAGGCGGCACCGACAAGGAGAAGCGGGGCTGTTTCTCCGATTGCCCGGGAAATCGCCAGGATGACACCGGTGACCACGCCTGGAATCGCAGCCGGCAGCACCTGCCGCCGGATTGTCTGCCACTTGGTTGCGCCCAGAGCCAGGGAGCCTTCCCTGATCGAAGGCGGCACAGCACGGATCGCCTCACGGGCGGCGAGGATCACTGTCGGCAGGACCAGCAAAGCCAGGGTCATCGAACCCGCGGCGAGGATAAAGCCGAGATCGAGCGGGCCGCGGACGATGAAGGCCAGCCCGAGGATGCCGTAGATGATCGAGGGAACACCGGCCAGGTTCTGGACGTTGAGCTCGATCATCCGGTTCCACCAGCGGGTCCTGTCTGCGTACTCTTCGAGGTAGACAGCGGCGCTTACTCCCAGTGGCACTACAAGGAGGATCACGCCGAGGATCAGGTAGAGCGTGCCTAGAAGCGCAGGCCGGAATCCTGACTGCTCCGGGTTGAGGGTTGAAGGACCGTTGGTGATCAGGTCCATGCCGAAAGCCGGGGCTCCCTTCACGGCGGCCTGAACGATGATTGCGACGAGCCCGAGCAGGGCGATCGCCACTGCGAACAAGAGCAGGGCCAGGAAGATGCCTCCCTTGAACCGGTCACCCCGTGGCTGACTTGAGAGTTGGGCCAGGGTCACGGCGCGGGCACCGGCGGTCGCAAGCCTGGAGCGTTCGCTTCCGGAGATTTCCGGACTGTTTCCAGCGGATTGCGGTCTCATTCGTATACCTCCCGGTACTTGCGAACCAGCCGGATCGCGAAAATGTTCATGATCAGGGTGAGCACGAAGAGAAGCGCTCCGACCGCGAAGATCGTGTCGTAGGTGATCGAGCCGGTTGAGATGTCGCCGGTTGCGGTCTGGGCGATGAACGCGGTCATCGTCAGAACCGAGGAACCGGGGTCAAAGGTCAAGTTGGGTGACGCGCCTGCTACGAGCAGGACAACCATCGTCTCGCCGACCGCGCGTGAACCGGCCAGGACGAGTGAAGCAATGATGCCGGAGATCGCAGCCGGGAAAACGACTCTGGTCGCGACCTTCATCTTGGTGGAACCAAGCCCGTAGGCCGCTTCCCGAAGTCCGCCAGGCACAGCGCGCATCGCATCGTCGGAAATGGACGCGATTATCGGTACCAGCATCAGCCCGATTGCCAGGCCGGCCACGCCGGCGCTGAATGGAGGCACGTTCACCATGAACGGGAAGACACCCTCGATCACCGGGCTTAGAAACACCAGCCCGAAAATGCCGATCGCGACGGTGGGGATGCCAGCCAGGACCTCAAGGACCGGCTTGACTACCTTGCGTGCTTTCGGTGAGGCATATTCGCTCAGCCAGATCGCCGAGCCGAGTCCCATCGGGACGGCGAAAAGCATGCCCCAGAGACTTGTACTTATCGTGCCGACCAGGATCGGCAGAACCCCGAATGCAGCCGGGGTGAAAGTCGGGGCCCATTCGGTCCCGAAGAGGAAGTCGGTAAAGCCGACCTCGCCGAAGAAATCCGCCGTCGGCAGAAGAAGCGAGATCACGATCGCGGTCGTCGTGATGACCGACAGGATCGCGCAAGAGGCGAGAAACCCCTTGATCAGCTTTTCCCCGTAGCGGGGAGACGAGGCTTCGAGCGAGGGGGGCGGTCTGTCCGCGCCCCCTCGCCCGAAGGCCCCGATTGTGTCCCGTGCTTCCATGATTCCCTGATCCGCAGGTCCGGAGACCTAGGAGGAGGCTTCCTCGCCGCTTCCGGCCTTGGAGATCAGGTTGTCGACCTTGGTGGTTGACTCTTCCAGCTGCTCGTCGGTCAGACCGACGAAACCGAGTTGATCGGCGACCGTGTTCACGTTCTCGAGGTAGAACTTCATGAACGCATCGAACTCGGGCCGGGCCAGAGCTTCAGCCGAGGGGTAGATGAACAGCGGGCGGGCCAGCGGCGTGTAGGTTCCGTCCTGGACGGTCTCGGCCGACGGCGGCACGCAGCCGTTGCCGGAGTCGATCTCCATGCCGCGGATCTTGCCTTCGTTCTCCTTGAGGAAGGAGTAGCCGAAGTAGCCCATTCCACCCTCCGCCCCGGAGACACCGGTTACGGTCTGGTTGTCGTCTTCGCCGACGTTGTTGTAGTCCTTGCGCAGGTTGCCTTCTTCACCGTTGACTGCCTCGGTGAAGTACTCGAAGGTTCCTGAGTCGGTACCTGGTCCGAAGAGCGTGAGCTCGGCATCGAATGCCGGGTCCAGACCTTCAATTTCGTTCCAGTTCTTGATCTTCGAGTCGGCGTTCCAGATCGAGGAAAGCTGATCGATAGTCAGGCACTGGACGGGATTGTTCGGGTTGACCACGACCGAGAGTGCGTCGTTGGCAACCTGGACCTCTTCCCACTCAACTCCACCCTTCTTGCACATGGCGGTCTGCTCTTCGTCGATCGCCGATGATGCGTCGTTGGCATCGGTCTCGCCGGCGCAGAACTTCTCGAAGCCACCGCCGGTGCCGGAAGTACCAACCGTCACCTTGACGTCGGGATTCTCCTGCTGGAAGGATTCGGCAATCGCTTCGGTCAGCGGGGCAACGGTGCTGGAGCCGTCGATGCGGATGTTGCCGCTGACGTCAGCGGACGAACTGCTGCCGCTGTCGGATGAGTCGTCTCCACAGGCGGCGACACCGAGCGCAAGTACGCCGGTGGCGGCAATCGCGGCTAGAAATTTCAATTTGAAACTGGGCACTAAGTCTCCTTTGAGGGGTTCTTGTCTTTCGGAGACGAGGTTCGCAAGGGTGAAATGCCCAGTTGTTACGTAGCTGTATTCAACCTGTGAAAGAAATGTGAAAAACCATCAACAGGATGTGAAAGGCCCCCTTGGGGGTCAATCACTCGAGGGCAAGGCCAGGGAGTGACGCTAGGACGAAGCGGAGGGAACCGCTTCAGCGGAATCCTCGGTGTGGCCTCGTTCCGGGCCGCCCTTGTCCGAAGCAACTTCATGCTCCGGAACCGACGCCTCGGCCGCAAAGCGGTATCCGACGCCGAAGTGTGTGTGGATGTAAGAGAAGCCGGGGGAGTTCCGCTCGAGTTTGTGGCGGAGCTTGCGGATGAAGACGTCAACCGAACGGTCGCCATGAGCCATCGCGTAGCCCCATACCCGCTGGTAGATGACCTCGCGATCGAGGACCTTGCCCTCGTTCTGGCCGAGCAGGTGGATCAGCTCGAACTCCCGGCGCGTCAGATCAAGGCTGCGGCCCGAGACGAAGCCCTGGTACTGGTCGGGACGGATCTCGATTTCGCCGAAAACCAGTGGGCCCGTTTCCTGTTTGTCCGAATGGCGGCGGCGACGACGGGCGACGGCCTCGATCCGGGCGATTACCTCTTCCGGATGGCAGGGCTTGTTGATCCAGTCATCGGCGCCGATCCGCAGACCGCGGACCCGGTGGGACACCGTTGCCCCGTTGGCACAGACGATCACTCCGAGATCGGGGAGCAGACCGCAGATCCGCTCCAGGTACTCCCAGCCTTCTTCGCCCATGACCGCAGGGTCAAAAAGAACGGCGTTGATCTTCATCGCGATCAACTCTTCCGGCGGCACGGCTGATGCCAGCACACGGTATTGCCAGCCGGCCGAGTCCATGCGATTGGAGAGAACCCGGATGAAACCGGAATCGGTGTCAATCACCGCGACGCGAAGGGGTGCCCTGCCGGAACTCATTTTGACCTTTCAATCATCTGGGAAAAGTGTAGGGGGTCCCCTGACGGAAAGTCCCATCAGAGAGCGAAATTTCACATCTGAATAACAAGTCGCTCCGGTCTTCGCCGACCCTCCGGTAGCCAGCGGACCCTTCCCGGCGGTTCCTTGAGTCTGCGGGAGGGCAGATCCCTACTGAGGGCCGGGGCAGTCCGACCCTCCTGCGGATGTTGTAGGTTTCTCGGCGTGAACCGTGTTCGTAGCTCAATGGTCGCTGTCCTCGCCACGCTCTTCGTGCTGGTGGCCCCGGCCTATGCCCTGGCCGCCGACGGTCTCGGTACCGCCGGTCGGGTAGATGACCGTTACATAACCTTTTTCTGCTTCGGCGTGATCGCTTTCTTCGCGATCCTCGTCACCGTGCTTTCGCTGATCCAGGGTCGGCTCGAGGCAAAGAAGGACCAGCGTCGGCACGACCTGGACCGCTTCAACTCGTAGGCATCCCGCTCAGGCTCAAAGGTGCCAGTACCGGGACTGGATCCTCCTGATCTGCCCCAGCCTTTCGACCCAGCCAGGGTCGCCGGCATCCGGCGCGGGGACATCGCCTGAAAGATCCGGCGCGAATCCGCCGATACCTGCGTAGATCGCATGGTCAAGCAAAGGCAGCGTCAGCGGGTTGTAACCACCTTCGTGAAGCGCGGCCAGACCAATGCCCCGCCGTTCCGCGAACCTGGCTGAAGCCTCGGCCAGCGCGTGATACCCGGCCGCGGTCAGGTTCTGGTTCGCCAGCTGGTCCGCGACGTGACCGTCCTGTCCGGCGGAGATGATCAGAAGACCAGGGTCGAACTGTTCGAGGATCGGTCCGGCTATTGCGTTGAACCCCTCCAGGTGCTCAATGTCTCCGGAGCCAGGCGGCATCGGCAGGTTGACCGTGAAACCCCGGCCCTCGCCGGCGCCGCTCTCATCCAGCCAGCCACTGCCCGGGTAGAGAGGCCATTGGTGGAAAGAAATGAACAGGACCGACGGATCTTCGTAAAGGATGTCCTGGGTCCCGTTGCCATGATGAACATCCCAGTCAAGGACAGCGACCCGGTCGATCCCGAGCACCTCCCTCGCGTACCGGGCGGCAATCGCGGCATTACTGAACAGACAGAAACCCATTGCCCGGTCCGAGGTCGCATGATGGCCCGGCGGCCGGACGATGGCGAATGCGCTGCTCAGATCGCCGCCCGGATCGGTGACTGCGTCGACCGCGACCAGGGAAGCTCCGGCTGCGCGAAGAGCAACCCGAAAGCTCTCTGGGGAAACAACCGTGTCTCCATCCAGCCAGGTCGGCCCGTTCCCGGCCGCGACGCGGACATTCTCGACATGCGATTCCGCATGAGCGCGGAGCAGATCCTCGACCGAAGCCTCGCGTGACTCGAAGACCGGCAGCGTCCGGCTCCTGCTGTCTCCGGTCAGCCGTTCCAGTACGGGGGGGAAACGGCTTGCATTCTCCGGGTGGTTGCCAGTCTCGTGAAGGCCCTGCTCCCGGAGAATGACCAGGCCGGTTTTCATGCGCCGAGACGAAACCCTGAAAGCAGCCGTTTCTCGCTCTCGCCACCGACTTCGGCCACGACTTCAATGTGATCGGCCAAAGGTGTGTCGCGGATCTTGGTCGCAAGCAGGTCATCGACCTGGAAGATTCCAGCCGAATTGTTCAGTTCAATGTCGAGCCGGACCGCACGGTTTTCACCGGCCGAGATCCGGACCCGGTCGATAGCAGCGGCCGAGATCGAATGGATGCCCTCCTGCCCAGCCTCGAGGGGCACCCGGGTGCGGCCCTCCGCCATGTCGAGCGCATCGGCGACCCTCACGATCCCGGCTTCGACCGTATACGGCTGTCCCCTTCGACGATGGCCGATGATGGCATGGAGAACTTCGGCCATCACGATCGACCTGGCCGGTTCCGTGTAAATCCCGTCAAGCAGCCTGGGCAGGGCTTCGCGGGCGAGAAACAGGCTGTACTCCTCATGGTCGGCCCGATGGATCGACATGCCGACATCATGGAGCAGAGCCCCTCCCGCGACGACTACTTCGACATCCTTCTGACTCATTCCGTGGTCTGTGACCATCGCCCCCTTCACCCCGCCCTTGTCAAGGAGCCGGGCAAGCCTCAGCGCGATGTTGAGCACAATCTGCATGTGAACCCAGGAGTGGTCCGACATCCCGAGCCTCTCGGCATGAACCTGCGCCATATACCACCAGGTGCGGATCTCGTCGTCCTGGTTGACGTTCGCGAGGAACTGCTCGAGTTTCCGGTTGCCCCGGGTCGGCGCTTTGACGCTGACCGACTGGATGCCCTCCCGGCTGTGCATCGTCGGTGACTCGTCCCCGGGCGGCGGAAAGCCAGCCTCGAAGTCATCAACCTTCTTTGAATCGGGCGACTGACTCAAACCTGTCCCTGACCGGCCAGGCTGCCGTCCCGCTCGGCCAGCCAGTGGCGGCTGGCAGCGAGGTCAGCCAGGGCCGGCTCGACCTCGGCACCAAGCCCTTCGGCAAGTGCGGCATGGCCGACGATGATTCCGGGCAGATACCTGGCAAGAGAAGGTTCGGTACCGAACCACGCGGAGATGTCCTCGCTGGTCTGGCCGAGAATTGCGTTGAGACCCTTTCGGGCATCCTCCGGGCCGATCTTGGGTCCGCAGAGCCGTTCGACCACGGTGGCGAGCGGCGACACCACCAACACGCGATCCGTTGCCGGCGGGCACATTGACGCGATTCCCCTCGATGCACCGGTGACCGCCGCCTCGATCTGGCCCGGGCGGGGCGGATCCTGGAATCTGGCCTTGCTGGTCATGGTCGAAGAACCGACCGGGCGGGAACCAATCCAGTCCGGCATCCGGCCCGGCATGCCCGACGCGAATCCGATCGCTGTCTCGCCGATGGCCGCGACCGAAACAGAATCCTGCAGGGCGTCACCGGCGGGCACCGTAGCGCCCAGAAAACTGGCAGCCACCCAGTCCCGTTTGCTCGGGATTCGAATCGGCCCGCTTCCCATCGCGCCGGTGACACGGTCGAGCAGCCGAACCAGCCGCGAACCCCTCAGGGCCGGGGCCGCCAGCACTTCGATCTTTTCCGCGCCCATATCGCGGGAGTTCTCGATCTCGGCCATAAGCAGCGCGCTCAGCCGTTCGAGAGCCTCCACCCCGGCGGTGATTCCATGGCTACGGTCGAGAATCCTGGTCGCCGAATCCGGTGAAACGCGCGACAGTACCGTGCGGGTTGACCGAAGAGATATTTCAATTGCCCCCAGAATCAAGACGCAGACAATCCTAGTTCAGGCAAGCCCGGAGTCAAAATTCAACTTTCGGTCAGAAACTCACTGGCCGCAGACAGGCCACTGGCCGGGGCCGGACCGCTCGTAAAGCAATGCTGCCCGGTAGTCCTGCTCGGCCTCAGGTGCCTCGGAAGGCAAACCCTTGCCGCCCACCGACTCCCAGGTATCGGGATGGAACTGGTACTTGCCGTGGTAGAGCCCGTTCGAAGAGACGATATTCGGGTCACCGCCGGATTCACAGTCGGCGATCGCCTCGAGAGTTTCGGGAGTCACCGATCCGGGAAGGTCATCGAATTTCTCCTTGAGTTCCCGCTCCTCTTTCTTCTTCTCCAGCCTGGCATCAAGTTTCGCCTGCGCTTTCGCGGCCTCTACCGAAGCGAGGTAGGTCTGATGAGCATCAATCAGCGATCCGAGCTGAAAGACAACACCCTCCGGGGTTTCCGAAGTGATTGCGGCGGTTGCTACCGCCGGGCCGGTTACTGCGCTGCTTTCCGAATCACGGTCGATAAGCAGGTTCCCGGCGATAATCAAAGCCGCTATCGCTGTGAGGATTATCAGTGAATTACGTGTTGTCAAAATCTGGAATGCGGGAGTTCTCGACGATTTGTTAGCAAATACTCATACCAAAGCCCGTCGGATACCGCTTTCCGGCTGGCAACTTCTTCGCGAAGGCTTTCCTGACCAGCCGGAGGTCGGCCCCTCCCTTTCCCGGGTCCTGCTCGACCAGGTTTCCCGTGGTGAGCGGCCCGCGACAGTCAGGTTGAGCCGGCCGGGCAGAGTTGTCGCGTTCGGGCGTCGGGATGTTGTCTCCCCCGGATACCCGGAGGCCGTCGCGGCGGCCGGCCGAAAGGGCTTTCCGGGGATGGAAAGACTGGCCGGCGGCCGCGCGGCCGCTTTCAGTGAAGGGGCGCTCAGCCTGACCTTCACGCTGCCTGACCCGCAACCGGCAAAGCGGACCGGCCTGCGATTCGCCGAACTGACCAGTCTGGTCAGGGAGGCACTCTCGATGCTTGGCGTTGACGCCCGGATCGGACCGGTCCCTGACGAATACTGTCCGGGAGAGTTCAGCCTCAACGCCCGCGGCGTCACGAAGCTGGCCGGGGTCGGACAACGGATGATCCAGGGTGCGGCACATGTGGGATTCGTGATCGTGGTGTCCGGCGCCGGACTTATCGCAGACACACTCGAACCTGTATACGCATCACTCGGAATCGATTACAGCCGGGAAAGTGTGGGCTGTATCCAGGATGAGGTCCCCTCGGCCGACCGGCACCAGGTCGAAGAGGCCTTGCTGGACAGGATCAGTCGCAATGCTCCGCTCGAGCCGGTGACGCTGGACCCGGTGACCCTTGAAACGGCCCGGTCGAAAGCAAGCCGATTTCGTTCTGAACCCGATCCGGGGCTAGTCTGATCCCATGGAACCGGACCTGAACGGGAATGAGGAGACGGCTGATTCAAAGTCACTGGCGGGTCGCCTGGTCGGGGCGGGCACTGACCGGGCCCGCCGGGCGGTCGGGGTGACCGGAATCGACCAGGCCCTTGAGTCCGCGATCGAGGAAGCGATCGTCCGCGCGGTGGAAAGTGAGGCGGTTGAACGCTCGATCAGCCGGATCATGGAGGGACCGGTCATCGAAAATGCAGTCCGGGACGCGATGAAATCCGAGGCTGTCGAACAGGCAATGCTGGAAATCGTCGACTCGGAACTGACCGACCGGCTCTGGTCCCGGATCCTCGACAGCGACGAAACACAGAAACTGATCGAACGCATCGCCGAAGCACCGGAAGTCCGGGCAGCCATCGCTTCCCAGGGTCTGGGGCTGATCGACGACATCGGCCGCGGGGTCGCCCGCGTGACCCGCGCCCTGGATTTCGCCTTCGAGCGAATCGCCCGGCGGCTCACTTTCCGTCGAAAGCGCACCACCCCAACCGACCGGGCAGGCATCATCACCCGGGCGCTGGCCCTCAGCCTCGACGGAGTGATCATCAATCTGGTCATGCTCGGATCGACCGCGCTGATCGGACTGCTGGCCACCGCGGTAGGCATCGACATCGGCGACCTGAGCGGTGCCGCTTACGCGGTCGGCGGAGTCGCCTGGCTCGGCCTTGGTTCGCTCTACCTCTTCGTCTTCTGGTCGCTCTCCGGACAGACCCCCGGGATGAGATTCCTCGACATCCGGATCGAACATGAAGGCGAAAACGCAATCGGACCGAAACTGGCGTTGCGGAGGCTTGTGGGCTTCTGGCTGGCTGCTATCCCTTTCGGCCTCGGCTTCCTCGGAGTCCTCCTTCGGCTGGACCGCCGCGGCTTCCCCGATCGCCTGGGTGCGACACGGGTTTTCTACATCAACCCGGCCGGACCGAATCAACCTCACCTCCCGCCGGTTGTAGATCCGATGGAGGAAGTCGGGAAAGTCTCCCCTTCGGCCGAGGAGCCGGAACCGGGCCCGGAGCCGGTAACCTCAACGTGAGGGCCGTCACGGGAGGTGTGGGGGTCAGGGAAAATCCGTTCCAAGGGAGGAATGTCTTGTTCTTGAATCGTGTCTTCGTCGTGCTTGTTGCCGTTCTCGTCTTTCTGGCCGTGGGCGCGACCCGACAGGCCGCAGCCGACCCCGCGCCGGTACTTCCGAACGGACCGGTGCTGAACAAGGCCGACTGGCCCAACGATCCGAACTTCGCCCGCTGCGAATTGCAGGATCCGTTGACCGGCTGCCAGGACTCCGAGCAGTGGAACCTGTATGGCCCGATGGACGGACTCTGTCTCCCTCCCGGCGGCGCTGTGTTTGATCAGCCACGACCCGGTGGCGGCCTTCCCTGCTGGGCTTTGAATGCTTCCGACCCGGAAAACGCATCCGGCATCAACATGACCGGAGCCTGGGCCCAGGGCAATGTCGGACGGGATGACATCCTCATCGCATACGTCGAGGGTGGCATCAACTACAGCTCGAATTCGGTCAAGGACGGACTGAATGCGATCTACCTGAATCAGGGTGAGCTCCCCTTCCCTCAGGGATGGGACGGCCAGGACCTGGGTCGCTATGACTTCGATGGCAACGGCGAGTTCGACATCCGCGACTACGCGAAGGACCCCCGGGTGAACCCTGACTGTCCGGGCATGACTCCCCAGTTCACGACCGAACAGGAAGGCACCACCCGAGGGTGCGCCAACGACGGCCAGCACCCTTACATCCACTCGGTCAATATCGCCGGACCGCAGACCCCCTACCTGACTCCGGAAGACCTGATCGCCGTGTTCGGCCACTGCAAGATCACCGGACACCGGATCGAGTCCTGCCCCCAGGACGCGAGGATCGACAACGACGGCAACGGCTACCCGAATGACATCTCGGGCTGGAACGCTTACCAGAACACGAATGATCCCCAGGGCGAAGACCGCGGATACAACCACGCATCCGGGCTGATCGCGGAGATGGGCGGGGAGGCGAACAACAACTTCGCCGGAATCGGAAACTGCCGGAACTGTCGCGTTGTACCGGTCAAATCGGGTGCGGAGTCCGTCGGCAAAGCTGACGGCCTCGCACCTGCAATCACCTACGCCGCGGACATCGGTGTGGACGCAATGTCGACGGTGGTTGTCTCCTACGCGTACTCGACCGCCCTGCGGGAAGCCGTGCGCTATGCGGTCGAGGAGAAGGGCATCCTGATGTCGATGGACTCGAACGACTTCGATTCCATGGACCACACGGACGGGCATCTTTTCGACGATGTATTCCCCGGGAACGGACTGGTACAGGATGTTGAAGGGGACAAAGCGAAGTCTTTCCGTGGCCGCTCGAACGTCACCAGTTACGGAACGCATTCGATCTTCTCGGGTGGTGAAACCACCACCTCGGGCGCGACGCCGTTCCAGGCCGCTTTCCTCGGCATGGTCCAGTCCGCGGCTCTCAACGCAGTCGACCAGGGGATCATTCCGCGACGGCTCTCACCGAACGAGGTGAAGCAGGTCCTGATCAACACGATCAGCGAAATCCTGCCCCAGCGCGACCATCCGAACGTTGCCCGACAGTGGCCCGGGAACCCCGATTCAAAGACCGATTCGACCCACACCGCCTGGTCCACTCAGTACGGATACGGCAGGCCGAACATCGGCAAGGCGACGAAGCTGATCATGGACGGCCGGGTGCCGCCGACCGCTGATATTGACTCACCCGACTGGTACGCCTACGTTGATCCGACGCGACAGAAGCAACTCCAGATCAAGGGCAAGGTCGCTCCATCGGCCTGGGGATCGAACGGAATCGAATGGACCCTGGAGTGGGCCCAGGGTGCCGACCCGAAGGACAGTGACTTCAAAACGATCTCGACCGGCAAGGAAGCGAGGTCAGGTGTGCTCGGCACCCTCGAACTGAGTGAACTTTCGGTCGCCGCAGCCCAGGCCGATCCGGCCCAGAGCGTGCTGCCGCCGAACGGCCCGGAGCAGTACACGGTTTCTCTCCGGCTTCGGGCCCGGGACGGCAACGGGCTCAAAGGCGAGGACCGGAGATCGATCGGCTCACGGGCCGACAAGGACATGGTCGCCGGGTACCCGAAGTCGATCGGCACCGAGATGAGCGCCGCACCAACATTCGTGGACCTGAACGGCAAGCGACAGCTGGATCTGGTTTTCGGCACCATGGACGGCTCCGTCAGTGCGATCCAGCCTGACGGCAGCCAGGCCCCCGGATTCCCGGTTTACACCAGGCAGCTGCGTTACGTTGACGAGCGCAACCCGCAGAACTTCAACAGTCCGGCGTACAACTCGGTCCAGGCACTTCGCGAGGCCCGCGACCCGATCAGCGGCATCGCCGTGGGTGACCTTGAAGGGAACGGTGCCCAGTCGATCGTCGCAACCACCACAAGTGGCTGGATCTACGTATGGAATGCGGCCGGCAAACTGCGGGAAGGATTCCCGGTTTCGGGCAACCCCCAGTACAACTCGTTGCCGGTCCCGACTCCGAATTCCGGGGCCCGTCGCCATCGACTTCCGATCCGTGGAAACTGGTCCGCGCCCGCTCTGGGCAACCTGACGGGAGACAACCGCCTTTCGATCCTGATGTCCAGCTATGACGGCCACGTTTACGCTTTCCAGCCGGACGGCAAGCCGGTCTCCGGCTGGCCGGTCAAGATCGAACTGCCGGCGTCGATCCGGAGCACTATCCCTGACGGAGATTTCATCCGTGACCCGAAGCTGATGATGACCCCCGCGGTCGGCGACGTCCTCGGCACCGGCACCGCTCAGGTGCTCCTGCCCGGGTTCGACTGCGATGACGACGCCAGCGAAACCTTCGCTTACGGCATCCACCCGGATGGCAACAACCATGCGGGCGGTGCCTACATGGCCGGCTGGCCAGTCCGGATGGGAACCTTTGCGGGCTGTTACTCGCAGTCGATCGACTTCGTTCAGGAAGGTGCCAACGCCGCTTCGATCGGTGACTTCGACGGTTCGGGCCAACTCCGGATCGCGATCACGCCGGTCGGAGGCGCCCCGCACATCTTCAACGGTGACGGCAGCGTCTACCGGAACCTTTTCGCCAACTGCAACGCCCCTACATGTTCCGGTGTGCCGCCGTACTACGGCCACGATGCACTCACGGTCGGGGTCACAAGCCAGGGTGCGATCGGCGACCTGAACAACGACGGCAGGCCCGACTACATGCAGCCGATGGCAGGTGGCCTGACCTTGACCGGAGCACTTGATGATGCCGGCCAGGCAGCTCTCCCCCACGTTTTCGACCAGGTCTGGGACGTCGATTCCGGCCTCACTTTCGACAGCTTCCCGGCTGACCAGGACGGCTTCCCGTTCTACACGTCACCGGTCGTGGCGAACCTGACCGCGGACTCGAACCGTTCGATGATTTCGTCGAATGACTCGTACTGGATCCACGCTCGCGGACCGGACGGCAAGGAAGCCCCCGGTTTCCCGAAGTGGACAGGCCAGTGGACCTCATTCGGCGGCGTGATCGGAGAACCGAACCTGGACGGCCAGCAGACTCTCGCCTACGGCAGCCGTGAAGGCCAGCTGTTCCTCTGGAATGTCGGAGGTGACGCTTCGCGCAATGACCAGTGGTGGCATTACCGCCATGACGAGCACAACTCGGGCCGCTACGGCAACGACACCCGCCCGCCGGCCGGAGTCAAGTTCGTGGTCAAGCGGTCGAAGAAGTCAGCCCTGATCCAGTGGAAGGCTTCCGGCCAGGACGGGATCAGGGGAGGCAAGGTGAGCGCGCTTCAGGTTTACAAGTCACGGAAGCCGATAACCCTGAGCAGACTCGGCAAGCGGATCAAGGCTCCGAAGATTGCAAATCCGAACGGCAAGCAGAAGGTCCGGCTGAAGCTGGCCCCGAAGAAAACGATCTACATCGCGGTCCGTCAACAGGATGCGAACGGAAACTGGTCCGCGCTGAGCAGCTTCAAGGTCAAGACCTTCAAGAAGTTCAACCTGAAAAAGCAGAAGAGGATCTGCCGGAAGAAATTCAACCCTCGCGGCAAGAAGGGCAAGGCACGGCGCAAGGCTGTGAAGAACCGCAAGAAATGCGTCCGCAGAGCCGTGAAGAAGTCAAAGAAGATCAAGAAGATGAATACGCAGAAGTCCTGAGCTGA
>JAGQUU010000075.1 GCA_020438345.1 Solirubrobacterales bacterium
CGGCTTTTTCGCGGCGGACTTGGTGGCAGCCTTCCTGACGCCCGGCTTCTTGGCCTTTGCCTTAGAAGTTGGCTTGGCAGTCGACTTCGAAGCTGATTTGGCTGTTGACTTCGCCGTTGACTTGGCCTTCGTCTTGGTCGCGGCTGTCTTGGTCGCGGCCTTTTTTGCCGGCTTCTTCTTCGCGGCTGGCCTGGATGACCGCTTCACGGGATTGACGTCGGCGAAAGCTTTCTCGATCCTGGTGATCGCTTCCTTGATCGACTTCTCGGCGTCGTTTGCTTCCTTCAGCAGGCGCTTCCTGGTCGCGGCGTAGTCAGTCCCGACCCTTGACCTGGCGCTCCCGGAAGATTCCTTGACTGCCTTCTGAACCGCCCGTGATTCACTGACCGAGAATTTCCGAATCTTCTCGACTGACTTCTCAAGCTGTTCAATCGCCTTGTCGATCGATGACATGGTTTCTCCTTGGTTGCCTGGGAACTCGAGTCTAGCCGCAGATACTGGCCAGTGGACTCGGATTCAATGCGAACTCTGAAAGTCCGAGCCATGCCGACTTCGGGCAGCGACCCGGCCGCCTCCCGGCCCAACCTGCTGCCGGCGCTCTCGACCGTCATGTTCGGCCCGGTATTGCTGGCCGGGATTTCCACGGTCATTTGGTGAGAATCCCGGCCAGGCTTGTCCCATGCGCAGGATGCGGGCGGGCCCGGCCGGGATCTCCACGGTTATTTGGTGAGAATCCCGGCCAGGCTTGTCCCATGCGCAGGATGCGGGCGAGCAGGAACTCTGGTCGGTTCATCTGCCGACCTGGCCGGTTCAGCTGCCTAAGATCAGTCCGACACCGAGACCGGTCATGATTACCGCGATCAGGCCGTCGAGGACACGCCAGGCGGCTGGTCTGGCGAAGAGGGGCTTGAGCAGGCGAGCTCCGTATCCGAGGAGGAAGAACCAGGTGAAGGAGGCGACTATCGCTCCGGCGGCCCACCACCAGCGGTCGGTGTCTCCCTGCTGGTTGGCGATCGAGCCGAGCAGCATCACCGTGTCGAGGTAGACATGCGGGTTCAGCCAGGTAAGGGCGAGAGTGGTCAGGACGATCGCCTTCATCGAAGCGTCAGCCGGGGTTTCCTCAACGGTCATCGCCTGGGGGCTGATTGAGCGACGGGCCGCCAACACTCCGTATGAGATGAGGAAGATCGCTCCGAAAACCCTGACCAGGTCAACTGCGACGGGGGCAGCCTCGATAACCGCCCCTATGCCGGCCACCCCGGCGGCGATCAGGATTGCGTCCGAGAGGGCGCAGATCAGGACGACCGTGGCCAGAATCCTGCCTCGGCCTTCCACGCCGAGCCGGAGCAGGTAGGCATTCTGGGCGCCGATCGCAACGATCAGAGTGAGGCTGGCACCGAAGCCCAGCAGCATCATCTGGAGGAGTGAAGCATTCATTCGGTGACCGATTGTGAGGCCGCCCGTCAATGTAATCAAGCTAAAGTTTCTTATTCTTCATTAGCACTTCTTATGTCGAGCTTTCGCACCGAACACCTTGAAACTCTCGTTGCCCTAGTCGAAGAAGGGACCTTCGATGCGGCCGCCCGCCGGCTCTCGGTCACGCCCTCTGCGATCTCCCAGAGGATCAAGGCGATGGAGAAGGCGACCGGCCAGGTGCTGGTCCAGCGGAGCAACCCGGTCGAGCCGACCACCGCCGGCGACATCGCACTCCGCTACGGGCGGCAGATGAAACTGCTGGAGGATGAGGCGGTCCGGGCGCTGGCCCTCGAGGAGGGCGAAGGCGGAGCGGTGACAGTCCCATTGGCGATCAACGCCGACAGCCTCGGGACATGGTTCATGGAGGCACTGGCCCGTTTTGACTCCCCGGGCGTCGTTTTCGAGGTTTTTCGCGAAGACCAGGAGCACACCACCTCGCTGCTCCGGGCCGGCAAGGTGATGGCCGCAGTGACCTCTACCGCGGAGGCCGTTCAGGGTTGCAGGTCGGAGCTTCTCGGAACGATGACCTACCACCCGGTCTGCTCACCCGGATTCCTCGAGAATTACCTGGAGGGTGAAGTCACTCCGGTTCGGCTCGGAAGGGTTCCGGTCATTGATTTCGACCGCAAAGACGAGACCCAGAACCGCTTCTACCGGAAGTACGCCGGACGGCCGCTACGGGCACCCCGCCATTACATCCCGACTTCATCTGACTACGCCAGGGCGATCGGCCTCGGACTCGGGTGGGGGCTACTGCCTGACCGCCAGTGTCTGATGGAGCTGGAAGCCGGGGAGCTGGTGGAGTTTGCCCCTGAGATGGCGATCGATGTACCGCTCTACTGGCAACGCTGGAGCCTTGAATCGCCACTACTTGAAGAGCTGACCGAAGCGGTCAAATCAGTCGCCGCGATTGAAATGAATTGAATCGGACCACTGAACCCGAACCGCCAGACCTCGGTGCTGTCCACTGCTCCGGACTCCGCCACGACCAGTCGGACCAGTCGGTTGGATGCCGAGGTGTCGAAGCAGGCAGCCACGGGTTGCGAGGTCTCCGGGGGGACGGATTCGCGATTGTCTTTCCAAGATCGATGGAAATTGACGTGCGTCAACTATAGGATGAGCGTATGGCCTCTCTGCGCTCTCGTCTCGCACTTGCACTGATCAAGAAGAAACTGCCCGCGATCGTCGCCGCCGACCCGGTCGCCGACCTCGGTGACGGGCTCCACGTCGCGATCGTCGGTTCGGGTTCACCACTGCCGGATAAGAAACGTGGCAACCCCTGTGTCGCCGTAATCGCCGGCGGCAAGGTTTACATCGTCGACACCGGCGAGCAGTCCTCGGAAACCCTGAACACAATGGGAATAGACGCGGGCCGGATCGAGGCAGTGCTGCTGACCCACTTTCACTCCGACCACATCGGCGGGCTGGGCTCGGTAAATCTGCAGCGCTGGGTCGCCGAGGGCACCGACTCTCGCCTCCGGGTCTTTGGCCCGCCCGGGGTCGAACGGGTTGTCAATGGCTTCAACGAGGCCTACACCCTTGATTGCGAATACCGGACAGCCCACCACGGCGAGGTATTTGTAAACCCGGCCAACGGCGCGATGGTCGCCGAGCAGTTCCCGGTACCGGCCGATGGCCAATCCGATGTGGTGCTCGAAGTTCACGTGCTGGTCGTTACGGCTTTCGAGGTCGACCACTCCCCGGTTGCGCCGGTGGTTGGATTCCGCTTCGACTATCAGGGACGCAGCGCCGTGATCAGCGCCGACACCATCTACTCGGAGAACCTGGTCACGGCCTCGAAGGACACCGACCTGCTGGTCCACGACGCGCTTTCGATCGAACTGCTGATGATGGTCTCCGAAGCTTCGACCGCAGCGGGGTTGAATGCCCGGGGCCAGATCCTCGCTGACGTCACCGACTACCACGCGACTGCACCCCAGGCCGCCGACGCAGCCGAAAAGTCGGGAGCGAAGGCGCTGGCGATCACCCATATCGTGCCGCCATTGCCGCTCAAGGGACTCGAAGAGGTCTTCCTCGCCGATGCCCCGGACCGTTTCGACGGACCACTCTGGCTCGCCAGTGACGGTGATCTCTACAGCCTCCCCGCCGGGGGAGGACTGAAACGCAGCAACCTGATCGGTCGCCGACGCTAGAGCGCGTAGCCAAACCCGCCGCTCGCAGCACCACACCCGCGGCCGGGGCCGGGGCCGGGGCCGGGGCCGGGGCGATCGTTGCTCCAGGCACCACTCCGGTTGCCGGCGCGGTCGCTGTTCCCGGAGCCACACCGGCCGGTAGGCTGGCGGCATGAACTCGCGGGGGATTCTGTTTCGTCTGTCTCTATTTGCCCTGACGCTGACCGGGCTGACGGCGATCGTCGCACCGGCCTCGGCAGTCAGACCCGACTCAAGCGCGGTGCTTTCACCGGTCGCCTTCGAAACCATCAATCGCCCCACACCGGTGATGGGGGCCGACAACCGACAGCACATGGTCTACGAGCTGCTGGTCGTCAACCAGTCCCAGCTGGAAATCGACATCCGCAAGGTGGCTCCCCGCGCCGAGGGCAACCGGCTCGGCCAGCCGCTGACCGGGGAAAAGCTGGCCGAACGGATGCGGGTCAATGCCGGAACGGCCGGGACTATCCTCTCCGCCGGAGGTAGCGCAACGATCTTTGTAGACGCCACCTATAGTCCTGCCCGCAAGCGCCCGGAGTTCCTCAACCACGCAATCAGCATCGCCTGGGCCGATCCGGAGAACCCGTCGGAGGAAGTACGCAGCACCTTCATCGGAGTCTCGACCGAGGTCCCGCCGATGAAGCCGGTTGTGGTTGCGGCTCCCCTGCGAGGCACCGGCTGGGTTGCCGCCAACGGCTGCTGCAACCTGAACGCCCATCGAGGGGCCACCCTTGCGATCGACGGCACCATCCGTGTGCCGGAGCGTTTCGCGATCGACTTCGTCCAGCTAAGCAGCGAGGACCGGCTCTTTGACGGGCCTCTCAATGACCTGACCAGCTACGCCTACTTCGGCGCTCCGATTCTTTCCGCCACGTCGGGAAGGGTGGTCGGCCTGAGGAGAAACATGCCAGAGCAGGTGCCGGGTTCACTGCCGGCAGGCGCGACGATCCAGATGGCCGGCGGCAACTATGTCGTGGTCCGCATCGCCAAGAACCGTTACGCGTTCTACGCCCACATGAAGACGGGCAGCCTGCGGGTACGGGTCGGCCAGAAGGTGAAGGCGGGGCAGGTACTCGGTCTGCTCGGCAACACCGGCAACACCGACGGTCCGCACCTCCACTTTCACATCATGAACTCGCCCTCACCACTTCAGTCGGATGGCCTGCCTTTTGTCTTCAAGTCATTCCGGGGGCAGGGGGTCGTTCGAAACATGGAGGAGATCCCGTCCGGAACCCCCGCCGATATAGGCAGAGAACTGCGGGGGCGTTACCGCAACGCGTTGCCTTTGGAAAACCAGATCGTCAGGTTCGGCCGATAGCCGCCCCGGCCAGGAAGTCGGCCTCGAAATCCCGGCAGCCAGCGAAACGGAAAAGCAAGGAGCCCCCGGCTGACGCGCCGCTGATCCGCATATGCCTCGGCCTGCTCGGGCTTTCGGCTCTGGCGATCGGACTGCCGGCGTCCTTTGCCCCGGAGACTTTCTATACCGACTACCCGTTCTTCACGGCCCTGGTCCAGCTGCTGCCGCCATACAACGAGCACCTGATCACCGATGTCGGCGGTCTCTACCTCGGCTTCGGGGTGATCTTCATCTGGGCCATGGTCAAACCTTCACGCGAGCTGGTAGTCCCGCTCTGCACAGGCTGGATCGTCGCCCAGACCCTTCACTTCGCTTTCCACATCAGCAACCTGACCGGCTTCACCACCACCGAAGTCTTCACCCAGCAGGTCGGGCTCGCCATCTACATCCTGGCCGCTCTGGTTCCGGTCGCGATGCTGCGCCGGGGTTAGAGCGGGAATTATGGCGGCCTGCGTGAAGGCCGCAGGCCGGGCGAAGCCTTCAGTCCGGGTTCTCGCCTTGTTGCCGGAGTCCCTCAGCTTGACGGGACGACCGTGGTGGTGGTGCTCGAAGTGAAGAACTCGCGTGCCGCACGACCCTGCTCACGGGGACCAAACGAGGAGTGGCCTTCACCGCCAAACGGCGCGTAATAGTCGACTCCCGGGGTCGGGGCATTGATCCTGCGCAGTCCGGTGGTCATCCGTGAGGCCACCCTTGTCGCCCGCCCGAGATCCCGACCATGTACCGCGCCGACCAACCCGAACCGGGTGGAATTGGCGGCCGCGATCGCGGCTTCCTCATCGGCCACTTCGATCAGGGTCAGTAGCGGCCCGAAGGTTTCTTCCTGATTGACCTCGGCCAGGGGATCATCCTGTCGGAGCAGTGATGGAGAAACAAAGAAGCCCTCGCCGTCCGGAGCGATTGCTCTTGCGATCTCGGTGGCACCCGCGTCGATTGCGGCCATGCGGGCCGACTCGAACTCCTCCGCGGCCACCTCGCTGATCAGCGGCCCGGCGGTCACGCCGTCGGCCGAAGGGTCACCGACCGCGATCGCGCCCACTCGCGCGGCAAGCTTCGATTCGAGTTCCACGCAGATCCCGGCCAGGGCGACAACCCGGCGGCTCGCGGTGCACTTCTGACCGGCGAAACCCATCGCCCCGGCGACGATCGCGTCAGCGGCCGCGTCGAGGTTCGCGTCGTCCAGCACGATCACCGCGTTCTGCCCGCCCATCTCGGCCTGGGCCGGAGCGGCCCGACGGGCCATCCGTTCTGCCACCCGGGTGCCCACCCCGGTCGACCCGGTGAAGGTGACCGCGGCGATCCGACCGTCATCCAGCAGCTCTCCGGCTGCCGCCCCGCCCATCGGCAAGACGGTGAGCACTCCGTCGGGCAAGACCTCTGCGGCGCATTCGGCCAGCAGACGGGCAGTCGCGACAGCCGGAGATGCCGGTTTGATCAGGACACTGTTTCCGTAGGCCAGGGCGGGCGCGGACTTCCAGAGCGGGATTGCGAGCGGAAAGTTCCACGGGCAGATCGCGAGGATCAACCCGAGCGGATGCCGCTCGACCAGAACCTGCGCTCCCGGGGTCGACCCGGGCATCACGTCGCCGACCGGATCGAGCGGGATCTGGGAGTAGAACCTGAGGATCGCGGTCGCGCGGTCAACCTCCCCGGCAGCTTCCGGGCCCGGCTTGCCGACCTCGCGGACCATCAGATCCACGAATTCCTGGCGCCGCGATTCGATCGCAGCGGCGAGTGCAGAAAGTGCCCTGACCCTGGCCATCGGGTCGGCCGACCAACCTGGCTGCGCGACGACCCCGGCGGCCAGCGCGGACTCAATCGCGGCCGGATCGGCGGGAGCTATTTCCAGAACTACATCCCCGGGACTGGCCGGGTTGACACTGCGAATCATGATCCGGTCACCAGGTCTTCCCAGCCGAAGCTGAGTGATGTGCTGCGCCCGCCTTCCTGCTGGAGGAGGAGCGAGGTCGTGTTGACGAGATGGAGTTTCATCGCAGAGGCCGCGGCGTCGGCATCTCCCGAGGCGATCCCCGCAAGGATCCCCTCATGCTCGGCGGCGATTTCCGGCAGGGACCGGGTGCTGTGGACGGTCGATACCCCACGGGTCAGGATCAGGTCACGGAGCGAGTCGACGTATTCGGTCAGGCGCGAGTTTCCTGATGCGGTGTTAATCAGTTCATGAAAGCGCCGGTCGTGTTGCATCATGGTCAGTTCGTCATCGGCCTCCGCCGCTTCAACCATCGCATCCAGCTCCTGGCGAAGCGCAATCAGCCCGTCGGCATCGATCCGGCCGGTGGCCCGGTGGGTGGCCGGTACCTCGAGCAGGATCCGCAGGACCAGGATCTGCTCCAGGTCATGAACCGATGTCTCAAGGATCCGAACCCCCCGGTTGCGTTCGAACTCAACCATGTCAGCCCCGGCCAGATCGATCAGGGCCTCACGTACCGGGGTACGGGAAACTTTGAAGATGTCGGCCAGGGACTGGACTGAATGGAGCGAGCCCGGTTCGAGACTACCGTCAATGATCGCCTGCCTGATAGATTCACGCACCCGGGCGGTGAGGCTGGATTCGGCCTTGATCTCCTGAAGTGAACCCTTGCCGCCCGGTCCGGTACTGGTGCTACTCACGGCTTCCTCTCGTCAGTTCAACCATCGGGACAGTTCTACCCTCCTCGGCGGAACGATAGGCAGCTTCGACCACGGCAACCGCGGCCCGGCCCTCGACCAGCCCGACTTCGGGGTCCCGGCCTGCCTCGAGATCGGCGAGTGCTTCCTTCACCGACGCCACAACCGACTCGTCCCAGTGCCCGCCGACCGGATCCCCGGCCCAGGCTCCGTCGATCCGGGTCCGTAGACGGAGACTGCCATCAAGGTCACCCTCGAAGAAAGCTTCACAGCCGAGTATCTCGGCCATTCCTGCCGACGCCTGTATCTCGATCCGGTCATCAAAAACTCCGTCCGGTCCGTGATAGCCACCCTGGATCACCCCGAGTGCCCCGGACTCGAACTCCATGGTGAGGACGAAGGCATCTTCGGAGCGGGGGTTGTCCATGACGGCGGTAACCGTCTGCACCGGCCCGCCGAGGTATTCGGCCATGTAGATCCGGTGGACTCCGGCGTCCATCAGCAACCCGCCGCCGACCTGGCTTGAATCCTCACGCCAGCCGCCGTACTTGCCACCCATCCACAGCCGTTCGTAGATCGCCCGGATCTCGCCCAGCTCACCGGAGTCGATCAGTTGCCGAAGGCGACGGTGCGGTTCAAAGTGAACCTGGTTGTGGGAAACCCCGACCCGGCGACCGGATTCACCGGCCACCCGGAGGATCTCGTCGCAACCGGCCAGATCAGCCGCCATCGGCTTCTCCAGCAGGACATCGCAACCGTTCTCAAGCGCAGCCACTGCAACCGGCACGTGGAGGTGGTGAGGCAGGCAGATGTCAACCAGATCGGGGGAAGTTTGCTCGATCAGCTCGCCGACGTCGCTGAAAACCGGAACTTCAACTCCGACCGATTGAATTGCCAGATCCCGGTCGAGTTCACAGACTGCGGCGAGCTCAGCCCCACTCTCGCGGACCGCCCGCAGGTGAATCTGGCCGATTTCACCGAGTCCGCAGAGTGCGACCTTCACGACGCTGCTCCCAGCAGTGCAGCCACCTGCTCCCGGGCCAGCTTCGCGGCCGCCGCCGGATCACTGCCCAGCACCTGTTCGTAGTAGCGGTACGCCTCGAACTCGACCGATAGCGCCCCTTCATACCCGACCCGGTCCAGTGCGGCGAAGGTTTCGGGCCAGGGGACATTGCCTTCGCCGAGCATGCAGAAGATGAAGTCCTCGCCGTCCATGCCAGGCCGGCCGAATGCGTCCTTGAGGTGGAAATGTTCGATGCGATCGCCCCAGCGTTCAATCAGTTCCGGGATCGGGTCACCGGTCATCACGAAGTGGCTGGGGTCGAAGGTGACCGAGACCGGCACCGTGTCCAGCACGCGCTGGGCGGTCGTCGCGTCATGGGCGAGCGTTCCCCAGCAGGGTTCGAAGCCGATCCTTACTCCCTGCTTCTCACCCCGGGCCGTTATCCGCTCGAGAGCGTCGAGGGCCATGCTCCAGGCCTCTTCGTCATCCCGGCTTATCGTGCCTTCTTCCCAGAGGTTCGGCCCGGTCAGCACGTTGACGACCGGTATCCCTGCTGCGGCGGCGGCATCGATCGCCCGGAAAGTTTCTCCGACCGCTTGCTCTCCTCCGGTAACCAGGTCCATCTGACTGGCCAGCGCCGAGGCCGGAGCAAGCAGCTCGCCGATGTGAGCCATGGTCCACTCGACCGAGTCGTAGCCGGCTCCCAGCAGCGTTTCAACTACTTCACGGGCGGACCGGTTCTCGAAGCCGAGTGCCGCGATGAAGCTGATATCCCTGAACCTAGCCACGGGCTCCGTTCACAGGGTCGCCTCGACATCGCGCAGGGCGCGGCCGAAGAGCTCGACCATCTCCATCACTTCTTCTTCGGTGGCGTTGACCGCGGGCTTGAACTTGGCGACATTTCCGTTCGAGCCGAATACCGGACCGGTCTTGCCGATCATCAGACCATGCTCGAGGCAGGCCGCCATCAACTTGTCGGTCTCCTCGAATGCGGGCTCCTTGGTTTCCCGGTCGCGCACCAGTTCAACCCCGATCATCAGGCCCTGGCCCCTTACGTCCCCGATCAGTCCCGAATCCTGCTGGATCTTTTCCAGCTCGCCGACCATCAGCCTGCCGAGCCGCTCCGAGTTGCCCGGGAGATCATCCCTGACCATGATCTCGACCATCGCCAGGCCGGCCGCGCAGGCCATCGGGTTGCCGGCCTGGGTGAAGCCGTACTCCCAGGGCAGAAGCTCCGAGTATTCCGGGGTGGTGATCGTTGCCGAGAGCGGCAAGCCACCGCCGAGAGCCTTGCCGAGGATGATCATCTCCGGTTCAATCCCCGCTCTCTCGCTCGCGTACATCGGGCCGCAGCGGCAGAGAGCACCCTGGATTTCATCGACGATCAGCGGCACGTCATGGGCTTTCGCCATTTCGTGAACCCGCGCCAGATACCCGTCCGGAGCGGGCACCATGCCGCCGTTCGCCTGGAAGGGCTCAACGATCACCCCGGCCGGTCCGTTCAGGTGGCCTTTGTCGAGCGCCCAGTCAACGTGATCGGCGCAGGCCAGATCACAGGAGTCCGGTTCGAGCTTGAGTGGACAGCGGTAGCAGTTGTAGTTCGGCACCCGCATCTGCCGGGGCAGGTAGCGGTCGAGACCCTTGTTGGAACCTTCGACCATGCCCGGGTTGACGTAGGTGAGCCCGATCGTGCCGAAGGTACGCCCGTGGAAGGCAGCGTCGAGGCAGACGAAATCGGTCCCGCCAGTGGTCCGCATCGCCAGGTGCATCGCCCCCTCCACCGCCGAAGCGCCGGAGAGCCCGTAGAGAACCTTCGAAAGCGCACCCGGCGCCAGTTCAGCCAGCTTCTTCGCATAGGCAGTCCGGGCCTCGTCCTCGAAGACCGGGGAGACATAGTCGATCTTTCCGAACTGCTGCTCCATCGCTTCCCGGATCTCGGGATGCCGGAAGCCGAGGTTCAGCACCCACTCGGCCGAGATCGCGTCGAGGTACTCGTTTCCGTCGGCGTCCCTGACCCGCACTCCTTCACCTTCGACCAGACCCATGTCAACGTCACCCATGCACTTGATGACGTGAGCGTCGGATTCGACTTTCAGCCGCTGGGCGGCACCGGCGGGGTCTCTTTTGGGAGTGTCGTGATTCACCTTTGTCGCCTCCTTGTTGGCTCGGTCAGGGCAGGTAGGCCGGTTTGGGCAGGTCCCAGTGGCCGATGTTCACGCCTTCACTGTCGGCCGGCTCGCTGGAAAGGTCGAACTCGATCAGGCATGGACCTTCAGATGCCATCGCCCGCTCGAACGCGGGTCCGATATCGCCGGTCCCGGTCACCTTTTCGGCTCCACAGTTGAAGGCCCTGGCGATCGCGCAGAAATCAACCGGCATCAGCTGGTCACCCTTGCGGGCCCGGAACTCGGTCGTGAATCCACGGTCCTCGCCGAACATTCCGCGTTGGAAATCACGGATCGAGATCCAGCCCGTGTTGTTCAGGCAGGCGATGATTACTGCCGCTCCGGTCTCGGCGGCCACGGCAAGCTCCTGGATCGTCTGCTGAAGGTCTCCGTCACCGGCGAACCCGACTACCGGCACATCGGGCCGGGCGAGCTTCGCTCCGATCGCCGCGGGCATCGTGTACCCCATGGTCGAGTAGCCACCGGGGCTGAGCCAGGTCCGGGGCTCAAAGCTGAGGAACTCCTGGAAGGCCTGGATCTGTGGATGGCCAGCCGAGGCGATTGCGATCGTTTCCCTGGGTAGCACCGCGCGTGACTTGTGGAGAACCTGGCTCAGCGAGAGCTCGCCGGTCCAGCGGCCGGTGAGCATCTCCTGCCACTTCTGACGCAGTTCGGCGATCTCGGCCCGGTACCCGGGGCGGCTCGGACCCTCGGTTCCGTTGTGGTCGACGAGGGCGTCGTAGAGATCGTTGAGCCCCGCTTTCGCGTCACAGACTGCGCCGACTGCGGTCGGATAGTTCTTGCCGATTTCGGTCGGGTCGATGTCCAGGTGGATGATCTCTGTCGGTGGCACCGAGAAGGACATCCCGTCCATGTACGAGGAGGAGGTTTGTTCGGCGAAGCGGGTGCCTACCGCGAGGATCACGTCGGCGTTTTTCGTCATGTGGTTGCCGACCAGGGTTCCGTTCGATCCGGTGTGCTCGGCATCGAGCGGATGGTCCTCGGGGAAGACCCCCTTGCCCATCATCGTCACAACCACCGCCGCGTCGAGATACTCGGCGACCTTCTTGACCTCGGCCGCCGCCTCCGCTTCGAGGCAGCCGCCGCCCGCGAGTAATACCGGGCGCTTCGCGGAAAGCAGCCTGGCTGCCGCACGGTCTATTGCGTCCGGATCCGGACGCACCGCGCCTGAGGTTGCCCGACGGGTGGCCGGATCGGGCAGGGGCAGATCGGTGACTTCAGCCTGGACATCCATCGGTAGCTCGATATGAACCGGACCGGGTCGACCGGAGAGCATTGTGTTGAAGGCACGGGGTAGGACATCAGCCAGCAGGTCCACGTGCTGTACGTCCCAGTTCCGCTTGACCATCGGCTGGATGATCTGGGGGAAGACGTTGTCCTGCTGGCGTTCGAGCTCCTGAAGAACTCCCCTGCCGAGCATGTATGTCTGGGGGCCACCGGTGAACGAGATCAACGGGATCGAATCAACGAAGGCGGTTCCAAGTCCGGTTGCGACGTTCATGGAACCGGGGCCGATCGAGGTCATTGTGGCCAGGGGGCGACCCGATGCGCGGTAATACGCATCGGCCATGTGGGCCGCGGCCTGCTCGTGACGGGGACCGATCACCTGAATCCGGTCGGTTCGGTCCTTGAACGCGTCAAAGGCCGCCATGTCGCCATGGCCGGGAATGCCGAAGACATAGGGAACGCCCTCGGCGATCAGGTACTCGGCGACAAATTCTCCACCGGTCAGTCCCACTTTTCGCACCTCTCCTCAAAGGTTGATCTGGATGGGATACAGCAGGTAACATATTACCTGCTACCGCTGGAACCGCAAGGCGAATCGCCGCCAGACAGGCCCGGAATCGCATTGGAGAGGGGAATCACAACGCAACGTCCCGTTAACGGCAAGCTGGCCGGCGACCTCGCCCGCCTGCTCTCTCCCGACCAGATCCGTACCGTCGGTCCGGAGTTGAGAGCCGCCCTGCAGGATGGAACCGGTAACCGGGGGATCAAGGGCAGTGCTGAAGCTCTCATTCTCCCGGCCGACACCGAAGAGGTATCCCGCGCCCTCGCCTGGTGTTACGAAAGAGGGGTGCCGGTCACCGTTCGCGGGGGCGGCACCGGACTGGCCGGTGGAG
>JAGQUU010000076.1 GCA_020438345.1 Solirubrobacterales bacterium
GACTTCAGGAACTCCGTGAACTGGTGGACCGCGACACCGGGGGAACCGTGCTCTCGGTTTTCGTTCGCACTGACCCGAGGGACCCGGAGAACAGCAGTGAACATCCGGGATGGACAATCAGCCTGAAGAACGGGATCCGCGAAGCGATCGCGGCGATCGAGCCCGGCCACGAATCTCATCAGGCCGCGTTGAAGCTGGCAGCGGAAGCAGAACGCCGCCTGCAGTCTGCCTCGGCCGCGGAGCGCGGCCGCAGCGTTGCGTTGTTCCTCGGGGCGGACGGTTCGATCGACGAGTTCCACACTTTCCAGATTCCGGTCCGCCAGGGTTACGTCACCTTTGATTCGGGACCTGTCGTCTGGCCGATGGTCGATGTGATCGATCGGGGCCAGCGCACGGGCATCGTTCTGATGAGCAACGACCACATCCGTCTGCTCGAGTGGTTCGACGGCAACGCGCACGACATCGAAGCCTCGACTTACGATCTCGAACTCGGTGACTGGAAGGACTATCGCGGTGCTGCCCGCGCCAACCCGACACGCGGTCAACAGTCGGTAGTGAACACCGACGCGTTCAAGGATCGGGTGAAGGTGTGGCGGAACAAGTTCACCAAGGACTCCGCGGTCTCAATCGCCGAAGCGGCCGAGGATCTCGACTTCGAGCGGCTAATCGTCTGCGCTGACGGTGAACTCGGGACCGGGTTCGAGGCCGCGGTGCCGGATTCGCTGCGCGAGCGGTTGATCGACATCGTTCCGGTGAACCTGATCGACCAGTCGGCGAACGAAGTGGCGGACCACCTCGACGAACGCCTGCGGGAAGACTGGCGAAAGTCGGTCGGGGAGGTGGCGGAACAGGCTCTGTCCAGAGTCAAGGCGGCCGACCGGGGAACCGGCGGACCGGACGAAACACTGCTCGCGTTGAGCGAAGGACGGGTCAGCCACCTGATTTTCGACCCTTACCTGGAGACCAAAGCGGACACGCTCTCCGATGGTGCCCGGGAGGCGATTGAAGCTGCGGGTGAAGCGTCGATCCAGGAAGCCCTGGTCGAGCTGGCTCTGCGTACCGATGCCCGGATCAGCTCGGCTTCGGTTGAAGAGGTCCCGGCCCTCGCTGAAACTGGCGGCATCCTCGCCCTGCTGCGTTACTGAATTCCCGGCCTCGGCTACTCCGACTCCCGTGGGGACCGGCTTCTTCGGTCCCCACGGATAGCATCTTTCTCCGGCCCCGATAGCTCAGCTGGATAGAGCGTCCGCCTCCTAAGCGGAAGGCCGCTGGTTCGAATCCAGCTCGGGGCGTTTCTGCGGTTCGCCGCCGGGCGGGCCGGCCCGTGATGAGGGGGTTGCTCAAACGCCGTTGACGACCGACCCGAAATGACTTGTCGAGTTACCCGTTCGGTGCTGGCTGACCTCTACTTTGAGCCGGTTGAGCCGGCCCTGACCGAGCAGACGACGCAGCTTCCTGCCTTTCGGTGAGAGCCGGACTGTCCGGAAGGTGCCGGGGACCTGCTGGAACGAGGTCTGGCCGACGGTCCGTCCGTCCAGCTTCAACCGGACGATCGTCTGGCAGTGGCCGTTGATCGGGCAGAGCGTCCGCAGCTTCACTTTGTCACCGGTCCGGGTCGCATTTGCCGCACTTTGACGTCCAGCCTGTTTCAGGGTCAGTTTCTTGGACGGTGCGAGGCGAAAGCGCTTCTTGCCGATCCGCCCGGGGACACCATCGGCGTTCAGGGCCTGGACTGTGGCGAGCGCCCATTCACCCCCGGGATGCCGTGGAATCGAAATCTTCCGGCTCTGTGGACCGACGACACGTCGATAGGAGCTGACCTTCCGGCCGTTCTTCCGGACAGCGATTTCGGCCACGTAGCCATGGGCGCCGGGCACCCCTTTCCAGATGGCGGTCGCCTTGTAAACGTTGCGCCAGGCACGAACGATATTCGGGGCCCGGAGCCTGCCCGGCCTCCGGACCTTGTAGTGGTCCTCGATCGTGACTTCTCTCGGAGTTCCGCCGTGGACCACATACGCTCGAAGGCGACGGTTACCGTAATGGCTGCCCCTGGTTGCCTTGAACTCGTAGCGGCCCTTGACCTTGTCGGTGGTCAGGATCGGCTGTTCCGAGTTGTCGGCCATCACTTCGGTGAAACTCAGCCTGGTGTTGGGGTTACCCTCCGAGTTCCAGATCAGGGTCCGGTCAAGGCCCTTGCCGGTCACGCGGGCCTCGACCTTTTCCGGCAGGAGTGCCTGCCCGGTCTTCACGCCCATGACCGGAGTTGAGTTCGCATACGGGGTGATCGTCCATTCACCGTTCCGGAGCCGGGGGCTGAGGATGCTGGTCACCTTGTTCTCTTCATCGGCGACGATCATGAAGCTCTTCTCGCGTATCGCATCCTTGCCTTGGGGGACGGTGAAACTCCGCCCGTCTTTCGAGCGAAGGCGGAACCGGGGGGCCCGGTCCTTTCCGCGGACACTCATCACCACGGTTCGTTTGCCGGTCGAGAGAGTTCTCGTCTGGCTGGCCGTGGCGACTACCTCACCGCTGCGGGTGGCTTTCGGATATGCCTCGCGGTAGCGGTCAAGTCCGCAGGTGGTGCCGAAGGTCTGGACCCTCTTTCCATATTCGTAAACCGCGCCACCGTCAACCCAGAGGACCTTCCAGCAGGCACCGGCCGCTTTGGTGTTGATCAGGATCCGGCAGTCGAAGATGTTGAGCCCGAAGAGCCGGACTCTGCCGTTGCCGGAGAACTGAAATTTCTGTTTGGCCACCCAGCCGTCGACTCCGGCACCGATGTAGAACGGGTCATCCGGGCTGTTCTTGTAGCTGGGAAAGCCGATTCCGATGCTGAATCCGAAAGCGACCCCGCTGTCGGTGTGGATCTTCAGATAGACGTTGCCGACCCCGAGGCGGAATACCTTCACGCCGCCATCGAAGTGGAAGTACCAATCCTGCTTTTCCTTACCGAGCAGCAACGACGAGTTGACCTCAATCGGCACAACCTTGCCCCAGGGTGTGGGTAGTTCAGGACCAAATTCCGCGGTCGCACCAGCGTTCAGGTTGAGCACGAACGCATCGTCGATCTGTTTGAAACCGAAGCCGCCGTTCATGGCGGTGATGAAGCCACCCGGCGGAGCTCCGATTGGGACCTTCAGACCCGAGGCGCCCACAGAAGCCTTGGTCAGGATCGTGTTCTCGATCTCGAAGGCGAAACTGACACCTTTTCCGTTCATGAACGGGAGGGAGAAGTCA
>JAGQUU010000077.1 GCA_020438345.1 Solirubrobacterales bacterium
ATACCAGGGTGGCCAGAGTGACACCGGTCCGGACAGCGATCCCAACGCTGGGTTGGGAGACGTCTCCGAACTCGACCGCGCAGAGATCGATGACGACCTTGCTCGAATTCGGGGCAGTCCAGCTGAACCAGATTGTCTTCTGCGGAGCATTGCTCCCGATCATCGGTTCTCCAGCTTCGCCGGTCGCACCGATGTTGTTCGCGGCAACCGTCAGCGGAACAGGTCCGCTGATCGTCTGTCTCCCGGCGAAGTTGTCATTCGCGGGCGCGGCAGACGCCGAACCTGAAATACCAGCAAGAAATGCGAGCATCACAACTGGAACTAGCAAACAGAGACGAAACCGCTGGTTCATTTTCCTGCCCTCCGGTCGGGCCGGGTCCACCCCCGGGCAACTAAGGCCTAACACATTTGGGGTTGTTCGACCAGCAATCGGGATGAGAATTGGTCCTGCCGCTCTCAGTCCGGCGCGGTCGCGGGCTCCTGTGTGCGCAGCTCCTCGGCCAGACTTATCGCGTCATAGGCGCCGGTGTGCCGGATGCCGTTGACGAAGAAGGTGGGGGTTCCGTGGGCCCCGCTGGCGTCTCCCGAAGCCGCATGCTGCTGGACCCGCTTGGAGAATCTGCCGCCTTGTACATCCTCGACGAACCGGTCGACGTCAAGGTCGAGCTTTCCGGCGTATCCGATGAGATCCTCGATGTCGAGGTCCCCCTGATGATCGTAAAGCTCCACATGCATTTCCCAGAAGCGGCCCTGGGCGTTCGCCGCCTCGGCCGCCTCGGCTGCGAGCTCGGCATGTGGATGGACATCGACCAGGGCGAGGTGGCGGTACACGTAGACCATTTCGTCACCCATCCGTTCGCGCAGTTCCCGGATCATTCCGGTCGCCCTGCCGCAGTATGGGCATTCGTAGTCCCCGTACTCGACCAGCACAAACGGTGCGTCGGGATTGCCGAGGTAATGGTCCCGCTCCGGATCGAAGGGTGTGTCGAGGAAGCGCGGCAGTCCGGCACTCACTTCGCCCCTGAAAACCGCCGCCAGTTTGAATATCGCCCAGGCCACAAGGACGGCAAGGATCGAAGCGATGAAGATACCGACCACGGCATGGTCCTGGGTCTGGATGTCGTCGTAAGCGAGTCGCGCGATCAGCAGCGAAATCGTGAAGCCGATCCCGGAGAGTGCTACCCCGCCGACCGTCTGGCCTTTGCCGATCCCGCGGGGCATCTCACCGACCCCGGTCTTGATCGCGGTGACCACACCAGCGGTTATGCCCAGGGTCTTGCCGAGGACGAGTCCGGCGACGATGCCCCAGGTGAGAGTCGAGGCAAGCGCATCCGCAAGCACCCCGCCGCGCAGGTCCACTCCGGCGTTGGCCAGGGCGAAGAGCGGCACAATCAGGAAGCTGGTGAAGGGATGGAGCACATTCTGAAAGCGTTCATTCGGGGAGATCGCCTGCTGGACGCTCTGGTTCGCTGAACGGGCGACCTCAGGTAAGGGCGACTGGCGAAAGGCACGAGCTTTGCGGGCGGCCTTTTCGATCTTCTTTGGCTGGGGCGGGTAGGCGGCGACCAGCAATCCCGCGATCATCCCGGCCAGGGTCGCGTGAAAGCCGGATTCCATCGCGGCGATCACCGCAACGAAACCAGCGGCGAAGTAAGCGGCAGACCGCCAGACTCCGATGCGTGGGAAGAGAGCAATCAAGGCCAGTGCGGCGACACAGATCGCAATAGCTACCGGATCGAGCGATTCCGAGTAGAAGATGCCGATCACTGAAATCGCGACGATGTCGTCAACGATCGCCAGAGTCAGCAGAAAGACCCGGAGCTGGGTCGGGAACTTCGGCCCGACGATCGCCAGAGCACCGAGCAGGAAAGCGGTGTCGGTAGCAATCACGATGCCCCAGCCGTGTTCGTTTCCGGAACCGGCGTTGATAGCCAGGAATATCGCGGCCGGGAGTAGCATGCCGCCGATTCCCCCGAGTACCGCGACGGTGACCCGTTTGCGGTCGGTCAGTTCGCCCATCGCGAGCTCACGCCGGACCTCCATCCCGATCACGAAAAAGAACAACGCCATCAGGGCCTCGTCGATCCAGTATCGGAGAGAGTGATCGATTGACCAGTCACCGACGTTGATCGAGAGCGCGGTGCCCCAGAAGGAGTCGTATGAGTCCGCGACCGGCGAGTTGGACCAGATCAGAGCCGCAACGGCGGCAAGGAGGAGCAGCCCGGCGCTGCCAGATTCGGTCGCCAGGAACTGGCGCATCGGTTTCGCGACCTGCGCCGCAAGATCACGCCTGCTCTCGGTTGTTTCGGGGTCTTGAAGTACCTGCACCAAGTCCCCAAAAAACCTAGCGGGTCTCCGTTCCTGGCCGGGATTTCCACGGCTATTTCATGAAAAGTTCGGCCAGGCCAGTCGACTTCGGCCAGGCCAGTCGACTTCGGCCAGGCCAGTCGACTTCGGCCAGGCCAGTCGACTTCGCCCAGGACAGGTCTGACTCGACCCACCCTGGCCGGGATTTCCACGGCTATTTCATGAAAAGTCCGGCCAGGACCGGGCGGCTTTCCGAAGTGGCCGGGATTTCCACGGCTATTTCGTGAATTTTCCGGCCAGGATCTGCGGGGTTCGCTAGTGGGTGAGGCCGGCCTGGTCTGACTCGATCCGGTCCTCGAGCGAGTCGAAGGCTGCTTCGGCTTCTTCGACCAGGATCTCGACCCGGTTGCCGTTGGCGGTGATGATGATTTCGTTGCCGGTGACCTCGCCAATCAGCTCGATATCGACTCCCTGACCGCCCAGCTTCTCCAGCTCGGCCATGTCTCCGGCGAGTATGAAACCGCCGGGTCCTTCTCCAAAGAGAGCATCCTCGGGATTGTCGGAACGGCGGGCGATGATCGGCGCCAGGTCTGCTTCACAGCCAACTCCGGAACTGATCGCCAGTTCGGCGAGGGCCGTGGTGATTCCACCATCGGAAACATCGGTTGCAGTACGGACTACGCCGCCGCGGACCGCATCACGAACCAGTTCGATCGCCGCTCTCACCGGGGCGATCTCGACTTCGGGCAGACCCTTGCCGAGTTGCCCACGCTGCTTCTCCAGCTCGGAGCCGGCCAATGAAGGATCGAAAGGTCCGACAAGGGCAATCGAGTCGCCCTCGCGCCAGTTCCCGCCAGCGACATTGCCCGGATCTGGCAGCTCGCCGACCATGCCGACCACCGGAGTCGGGTAGATCGGGCCCTGCGGAGTTTCGTTGTAGAGAGAGACGTTGCCCCCGACCACCGGAGCTTCCAGCGCGCGACAGGCTTCGGCCAGCCCATCGATCGCGCGGCCGAGCTGCCACGCAACACCCGGCTTCTCCGGGTTGCCGAAGTTGAGGCAGTTGGTTACGCCGAGTGGCTCCGCCCCGACCACGGCCAGGTTGGAAGCGCATTCGAGAGTGGCCTCGACCGTACCCTGGTATGGGTCACAGGCGACCCGGCGTCCGTTACCGTCGATCGCCACGGCGATCGCCCGACCGGATTCAGGAATGCTCAGGACCGCCGCGTCAGCGGCACCGGCCCGATGCACCGTCCGCGACCCGACAACCGAGTCGTACTGCTCGAAGGCCCACCGCTTTGAAGCGATCGAAGGCGCCGCGAGCAGGGAGAGTGCGATGTCGCTCGGGGAGGCATCAGGCTCGATCGATTCCCGGTTCGGATAGGTCCAATCAGCCGGTTCTTCGGGGTCGAGGTCGTAGAGCGGGCAGCCGTCAACCAGATCCTCGACTTCAATCTCGCCAGCCGTGTCGCCGTTCCTCAGGATCCGGAACGTTCCCGTGTCGGTGATCTCGCCAATCACCGCGGACCGCGTCTGCCATTTCGCACAAAGAGCCAGCACCGCGTCTACCTTGCCGGGCTCGACCACGGCCAGCATCCGCTCCTGGGATTCGGAAACCATGATTTCGAACGGTTCCATGTCCGCTTCGCGGAGAGGGACCAGCCCGACGTCGATGTCGATTCCGGTTCCACCGGCCGAGGCCATCTCGCCGGCAGAAGAAGTGAGTCCGGCGGCACCGAGGTCCTGCAGCGAGACCAGCAGATCCCCGGCCAGTAGCTCCTGGCAGCACTCGAGCAGCTTCGACTCCTCGAAGGGGTCGCCGATCTGGACGGTCGGTCGCTTGGCGTCATCGCCCTCGTCGAGCTCGGCCGAGGCCAGAACGGAGGCGCCGCCAATGCCGTCGCGGCCGGTCAGCGACCCGAACAGCACGACCTTGTTGCCCGTTCCGGCGGCGGCCGCCCGCACCATCTCGTCGGTGCGGGCGATGCCCACGCACATCGCGTTGACCAAAGGGTTCTGTTCATACGGCGGTTCGAAGTAGATCTCTCCACCGACCGTCGGAATGCCCATGCAGTTCCCATAGTGACCGATTCCACGCACCACGCCGTCGACCAGGTAGTGGGTGCGCTCGGTGTCGGGCTCGCCGAAACGGAGCGAGTCGAGGATCGCGATCGGCCGGGCACCGAGGGCAATCACGTCGCGGAGGATGCCGCCGACCCCGGTTGCCGCACCCTGGAAGGGCTCTACCGCGGAAGGGTGATTGTGGGACTCGACCTTGAATGCGATCGAGTAACCGTTGCCGATGTCCACCGCGCCGGCGTTTTCGCCCGGTCCCATGACCACCCGCGGGCCTTCGGTTGGCAGGTTCTTCAGCAGCTTGCGGGAGTGCTTGTAAGCACAGTGCTCGGACCAGAGCAGCGAGAACATGGCCAGCTCGACCCCGTTCGGCTCGCGACCCATCTTTCCGCAGATAAGTTCGAATTCCTGGTCGGTCAGGCCGAGGGCACGGTGGGCGCTCTGCTCGCTCATGCTCCGGCTCCAGCGGTGGCGAGGGCGGGCCCCTGGAAGAGCGCGAGCCCGTCGGTCGAACCGCTGAAAGCCTCGACCGCATGTTCGGGATGCGGCATCAGGCCGAGTACGTTGCCGGCCTCGTTGGTCACGCCGGCGATGTCATTCAGGGAGCCGTTCGGGTTCTGGCCGGAGGCGTAGCGGAAAGCGACCTGGTTGTCAGCCTCGATCTGCTCCAGCAGCTCCGGCGGAGCGAAGAAGCGCCCGGACTGATGCTTGAAGGGAACCGAAATCGTCTGTCCTGCCTCATAACCCGCCAGGAAAGGCGAATCAGCCTCACCGACCACCAGGTCACCCTGGCGGCAGATGAACCGGGTCCGCTCGTTGGTCAACAGTGCCCCGGGCAGGAGGCCGCTTTCGCAGAGCACCTGAAACCCGTTACAGATCCCCAGGACCGGACCACCATCGGCGGCAAACCTGGCCACTGATGTCATTGCCGGCGAAAAACGAGCGATCGCCCCGGCCCGTAGATAGTCGCCATACGAAAAGCCCCCAGGCACCACAATCCCGTCCAACCCCGAGAGGTCGGTCTCCTCATGCCACACCAGTCTGGAAGAGGGAGCGGAGTCGGACAAACCGCCACCTCGACCCGAAACGTCGTCAGCGCCATGCCCGACTCCGCTCTGCTCTGAAGACTCAAAGACGGGATCGGTGGGGTCCTCGACGACGTTTCGGGTCGAGGAGAGGGCTCCACCGGTGCCGTCCCTGGAGTTCAAGCTGCGTTCTGCAATGAGACAGGCGTTGAGGGCGTCGCGCTCGTCGCAGGATCCGGGGAACTGCAGCACACCCCAGATCATTCGGAGATGGTCTCGATCTCGTAGTCCTCGATCAGAGGATTGGCAAGCAGCTTCTCGCAAAGCTCCTCGAGCCGGTCGGCAGTTTCGGCGCGGAGTTCGACGATACGCCCCACCCGTACATGCTCGATTCCCTCGAATCCGAGTGCGGGCAGCGCACCCTCAACGGCTTTGCCCTGGGCGTCGAGGATCCCTTCCTTGGGCCGGATCAGCACCCTGGCCTGGATCAAAGCTCGCTCCCTGTGATCCGCTCGAATGCCTCGCGGTATTTGGCCCGGGTTTGCGCGACCACATCTTCCGGCAGCTCCGGCGCGGGAGGATTGTGGTCCCAGCCAGCTGCGTTTGCCCAGTCCCGGACGTACTGCTTGTCAAAGGAAGGCTGGGACTTGCCAGGCTGGTATTCGTCAGCGGGCCAATATCGGGATGAATCCGGGGTGAGCACCTCGTCTGCGAGAACGATCTCCGCGCCGGCATAGCTGCCGAATTCAAACTTGGTGTCGGCCAGGATGATGCCCTTGCTGGCTGCGTGATTGGCACCGTACTCATAGATCTCGATCGAGATCCGCCGGAGTTCCTCCATCAGGTGGCGGTCCCCTACGATTTCGGCGGCCCGGTCGAAATCCACGTTCTCGTCGTGGTCACCCATTTCGGCTTTGGTTGCCGGAGTGAAAATGGGCTGCGGCAGCTTGTCGGATTCAGTCAGACCTTCCGGCAGGCCAACCCCGCAGACCGACCCGGTCTCCTGGTATTCCTTCCAGCCGGAGCCGGAAAGGTATCCGCGAACCACGCATTCGACCGGGTACATGTCGAGCTTGCGAACCCGGACAGCCCGGCCCTCGACTTCTTCCGGAACATCGTTCGAGATGAAGTGGTTGGGCACGATCTGTTTCGTGTTCTCGAACCAGAAGTTGGACATCTGGGTGAGAACCTTTCCCTTGTCGGGAATCGGCGTCGGCATGATCACGTCGTAGATCGAGATCCGGTCGGAGGCGACCAGCAGGAGGTCGTCCTCGATTTCGTAGATCTCGCGGACCTTGCCGGAATTGACGAGTTTTAGGTCTTCGATCGAGGAGCTCATTGAACCCGACTCTACAACTGTTCAGAACTCCGAATCACCCCCGAGAGAGCCCCACCCACCCATTCGCTGCTTCGAGTTGGCGGGGCAGGTTGAACCCGGAGGCCGGGCGTAGCTCGCCGACTGCAGTTAAGGTCCCTGCATGCGCAAGGTTTTCGTGGGTCTCTCCTCCTTCCTGGCTGTGTGTCTGCTTTCGGCAGGCCCGGCGGCAGCTGCAGAGGTGCCGAAGTGCACCGGTAGCTACGTTCAGAGCACCATCTTCTCCGGTCAGCCTGCGATCGAGAACCTGATTGTCGGCGGTGGCGGGGTGCTCTACACCTCGGGAGGCGACGCCAGCCAGAGCCTTCTGAACGCCTACACGAAGGGCACCGTGACTCCCCGGCTGGTGACGACGGGGTTGCCGGGCGGTGGTGGACTTGCCTGGTCCGGTAAACGCCTGCTCTGGGGTTACGGTGATTTGCTCGCGAACGGCATCGCCGGTGACACGAATCCGACGGCCGGTCTCTACAGCGTAAGAGTCGGACCGGGAACCAGTGAGGTCGTCTCCGATCACCTCGGGATGGCGAACGGAATCGCCCGCGGCAAGGATGGATTCATATATGCCTCGAACAATCTGGGCCTGAAGCTCGACCGGATTTCACCGAAGGGCGAAACCGAGAACGGCTGGGCGAACCTGCCTTCAGCGAACGGCCTGACGGTCGGCAGGCATGGCCGGTATCTGTACGCCAACCAGATGTTCGAAACACCTTCCACCATTGCCAGGATCGACACCACCGACCCTTCAAAGATGTGGACGTTCTTTACCTCCCCGGAGGAGGGGAACGTGCTGCTGGACGGCCTTGCCCGGGACGGTGCGAACAATCTCTACGCAGCGGTTTTCGGCAAGGGTGAAGTCTGGAAAATCAGTCCATCGAAGCAGGCCTGTGTGATCGCGTCCGGCCTTTCCCAGACCACATCGGTCGCGGTCAGCGGCGCCAAGAAGGGTTTCAAGGCAGGCAACCTTTACGCGGCCGGCTTCGACGGCAACATCATCCAGGTGACCGGCGCGACAGACGCCGGCTTTCCCGGCTGACGGGAGGCTGCCGGGTTCTCGGAGGCTGGTTGACTCCTGGCGGCTAGCCTGCCGGAGGTCGCCACATGAGCCAGAGAGGGATGCCCGGCTCCACCTCGACCTCCTTGAGCAACTGGAAGCCGAACCGGGCGTAGAAGGGGATGTTGCTCTCCCGCTGGGTTTCCAGCCAGCATCCGAGACCGTCGCGGTCGGCTGCCTGAAGTCCGGGTTTCAACAACCGGCTTCCGTAGCCCTGGTGCTGAAATTCCGGTGAAACGGAGAGCACTGAAAGGTACCAGTGAGGTTCCTTCGGCCAGCTTGAGGTGACCAGACGCTGGAGCTTTGCCGCCTTGCCGAGGTGGGGGAGTCCAGCGGGGAGGAACGGAAGGCTCTCGGCTAGCGTCTCCCGGAAGTTGTGTTTCCTGGTGCCCGGCGGATACCAGAGCGCGGCACCGGCTACTTCACCGTCCGCTCCGGTCGAGAACCAGCCTGAACCGCGCGGGACGAAAATGTGCTTGATCAGAGCCTGGTACTGGCGCCTCTCGACCCGGGCCCGGATCTGGTCGTCTGGCAAGAGCCAGACCCAGATTTCGTTGTCCTGGAAGCCCCGGGAGATCGCCTCGGCGGCTGACTTCACTTCTTCCGGGCCGATCAGCCTCGCTTGTCCGCTACGCGGCGGCAGG
>JAGQUU010000078.1 GCA_020438345.1 Solirubrobacterales bacterium
CACCACAAATCGTGTCATCACCCCCACCCGCACGAATATCAAACTCACCGTTGCCGGCGATCACGATCACATCGCTATTCGGAGTTCCTAACACCGGCACGTTCGCTTGTGTGCCGACCACCGTCGCCGCCAGACCGTTGCAGGTGGGGCCGCCGGGACCGGTGATTGTCCAGCTCCAACTCGCGGGACTCGGGTCGGGCGTGGGTCCGTTCATCGCACGGACGTTGAAAACGTGGCCACCGGTCGCGAGGCCTGTGTAACTCCTGGGTGAGGTACAAACCTCCCAGGCGCCGAAGTCAAGCTGGCACTGGAACCCGGTCGTGGTTCCGGTTGAGCTGAAGGTGAAAGATGCCGAAGCAAGCGTTGTCGATGCTGCCGGTCCGGTGTGGATACTTGTATCGGGTGCGGCCGGTCCTCCATCGTCGCGGACCATGAGTTTCTGCATTTCAGGGAGATAGATCCGGCTGCCGTCCTTGGAGACTGTGAACGAATGATTCTGCGCCTGGTCGGCAGGAGTGCCCCAGGTCACGATCTCAACGAAATCGTGATCTGGTTCGAACTTGATCAGTTGTGCACAGGTCGTGTTGTGCACGTAGATATTGCCAGCCGAGTCCAGAGCAATCCCATACGGCGCTGACATCCGGCTGGGAATTGCGCCCCCGTCCGGATAGCAGTAACCGCCCCGGGCGTCGGTCATTCCGCTGTGGTTGCCGAATGAGGTTGTCGCCAAATAGTTGATCCCGTTCGGCTGCCGGTCGAAACGCTGGATCCGGCTGTTGTTGGTGTCGGTCACGTAGACGGAACTTCCATCCGGTTTTGCGACTATCCCGTTCGGACTTCCGTGAAACTGACCGAGGGCCCAGCTCTCGGGCACCTTCGTGCCGAAGTTGGTTATGAAGGTGCCGCCGGAATTCCACTTTCCGATCGTGTTGATTCCGTTGGCTACCCACGCCCCATCCGAGAGATAGATGTTCTCGCTGTCGTCAACGTCCAGGTAGCGACCCATTGGTTGAGCGATCCACCCATATTCGCCTACGTAAGTCTGGAGGGACCAGGTTCCGAGACTGTCCAACTGGTAGTTGATCCCGACTTTCGTGAGGCGACGTGGCTGCGAGCTGCCCATCGCGAGGTAGAGCCGCGAACCGTCATTGGACGGCGCGACATCCCAGATATCGCCGATTCCGGGGGTGATGTCAAGGAGCTTGTTGCCGGTCGGTCCGTAGACGACGATCTTGGTTCCACAAGCTATGTAGATGTTCCCGGCCGAGTCGTAGTCACCGGAACCCCATGAGCTGCATTCGTTCCAGCCATTTTGGCTGTAGGTGGCTGCCGATGCAGGCAAGGCCGACCACAAGATGAGGATGGCAAGCACCGGGAAACAACTGATGAAGTATTTGCCCATACCTGCCAGACGGCTCAATCGACATGGTTCTTCCATGCTCGATCCCGCATAGCCGGAATACTTCCGCCCAGTCGCTTCCATCTGACTTCCATCCTCCCTCGGATCGCCACTCTTGCGATGGTTTCCCTACGAATCCTTCAGGGGCATCATGCAACATTTTCCGCGTCACCGCAAGTTGTCGTTCCGGGACCGCGGTGCTTCCGGTGAGACGACTTCCACGTGACCAGCGCCGGTTAGCGGCGGCGTTCGACCTCTTCCACCATCAATTTGGTGTGGAGGGCGGCGATCAGCTCCTTCAGGGGTTCGGCCCCCGCCTCGATCAGTTCGACCGCCCGCTCCGGTTGCATCTCGCCACCCAGGCGCTCCATGAGCACATCGACTTCCTCCCGGACCAGTGCTTCAAGCGCATGCTTGTAACGCAGAGTGTCGTACACGGTGAAGCCGATCTGCTCGTCGTAGCCACCGGCCCTGAACCGGGACATCGCTTCGATTATCGTCACATCCGAAGGCGAGTACCCCCTTGAGTTCGGGGTCAGGATGCCGATCTCCGCGAGGCGGTCGAGGACACGCTTCGGGACTCCGTACTTCCTGACATCGGTCGCACTGGTCCGGGTCCGTTCGGCAGCCAGGGCCCTTTCGAGGATCCGGTCTTCGACCTCCAGCATTGCTACGGCCTGCCCCGGATCGTCCTCAAACAGTTTGCGGATCGCCTTCAAGGGCATGTACCGCTCTTCCTGCAAGCGCTTGATCAGGAGGATCCTCTCGACCGTCTCGGGCCGGTACCAGGCCATGTTACGGCTGGTCTTGACCGGCTCCGGAAGCAATCCCTCGCGCAGGTAATGCTTGATCGTCGGCGCCGGGACACCGGATGCCTCGACCAGCCCGGACATCTTCAACAGCCCCTGATCTCCGGCCTGGGGCTTCTCTTCGGTTACCGGATGAGTCATGCCCGGAACTCCACGGACCCGCCGTCCCCGGGCCCTGCTGCGGCTCCGATCTCGAAGAGCCGCTCGGTCTCTTCCGCTGCGAAGCCCGCCGACTCGAGTACATCGCGGGTATCAGCCCCGATTGCCGGCGCCGCCGACGCCTGTGCTGCCGGCGTCCGGCTCATCCTGATCGGCGAACCGATCTGCCGGACCGGCCCGATTCCCGGCTGTTCAAACTCGACGAGCATGCCACGCTCACGAAACAGGTCGGATTCGAGCGCTTCGTCAAGTTCGAGGATCGGCTCGATACAGCAGTCATGTTCATCGTTGAAGGCCTTCCATTCAGCCCGGGTTCTCTCCCGGAAAACGGTGGCTATCTTCTCCCAGGCTTCGGTCCCCGGCCGCTCGAATTGAGCCTCGATCAGTTCCGGATGTCCCGACCCTTCACAGAAGCTCCGCCAGAACTTGGGCTCCAGTGCACCACAACTGATCCAGCCGTCGGCTGCCTCATAAGTGAGATAGCAGACGATTCCGCCGGCCAGCATCACTTCTCCCCGCCTCGGGCCAGACCCGTCGGCCAGGGTTGCGCCAGCCGCCATCGCCAGCCACGCAAAGGCACCGTCTGTCATCGAAATGTCGACCATCTGACCCTTGCCGCTTCTACCCTTTTCGATCAGCGCGGCGAGGATTCCGAAAGCGGCATTCATCGCCCCGCCACCGAGGTCGCCGATCTGCCCTGCCGGCTGGATCGGCGGACCGCCGGCCTGGCCGGTCATCGCCAGCATGCCGGTGGCGCCCAGATAGTTGATGTCGTGACCGGCCCGGTCGCGGGCGGGGCCGTCCTGGCCATAGCCACTGATCGAGCAGTAGACGAGACCAGGGTTGATCTCACCCAGGGTTTTGAAGTCGACCCCGAGCCTCGCCGCAACCCCGGGACGGAAGCCTTCCAGCACCACATCCGCAGTCGGAACCAGGCGGTGGAAGGTCTGTCGGCCCTCCTCGGATTTCAGATCGAGACGGATCGATCGCTTGCCCCGGTTGAGCGAGAGGTAGAGGCCCGAACGGGTCGCCCCCTCGTCGGCCCCGGCCGCCGGATCGGTGACCTCATGAAGGGGTGGCGCGTAACGAATGTAGTCACCGGGGCCAGTGTCCTCGACCTTGATCACCTCGGCCCCGAAGTCATGCAACATCTGCGAGCAAAAGCCGCCCGGCAAGAGTCGGGTCAGGTCGAGAACCCTGATCCCGCTGAGTGGCAGCCCGCCGTTTCCAGCGCCGGAACTCATGTGCTTTTCAAGCCGCCTTCAGCCCGAGCATCTCGCGGGCCTCCGCGATCGTAGCTACCCGGCGTCCGGCGTCTTCGACCATCTGGCGGGCCTTGCCGACAAGCTCGCCGTTCGACTTGCACATGCTGCCGTCCGGCAGGTAGAGGTTGTCTTCAACTCCGGCCCGGATATTGCCGCCGAGGGTGATTGCGGTAGCCAGCAATTTCCACTGGTCGCGGGATATCCCGATCACCTGCCAGTTGTTCGGCCCATCCGGACCGCCCGGTACCTGGTCCGCCATCACCGCCACATTGCGCGGGGTCGGCCGGATTCCGCCTGTCACACCCATGACCAGCGAGATCTGCGAAGGCTGCTCGATCAGTTCCATGTCGTAAAGCGGGTCGAGGTTCGCGACATGTCCGGCGTCGAAACATTCGTGCTCCGGTTTGATTCCCAGTTCGTTCATCGCGGTTATGAACTCGATGATCGTGTCGAAGGAATTCTCGAAAACCGCCTTGAAGACAAAACCCTTGCGGCGCCGGGAATACTTGGCGTAGTTCATCGAACTCATGTTGAGCGCCGCCACGTCAGGTCCGCATGCTTCGAGATAGGCGATCCGCTTTTCCATCGAGACACCGATCGCGCCGGTCGAATAGTTGATGATCACCCCGGGACATTCCGACTTGATGGCCTCGGTGATCGCCTGGAAATCCTCGATCTCGTAGGAGGGGGTGCCGTCCGGCTTGCGGGCGTGGATATGGATCTGGCTAGCGCCCTCGTCGGTCGAGCGACGGGCCTCGGCCGCGTATTCCTCGGGGGTGTACGGGATGGCCGGGCACTGTTCCCGGTTTGCGATCACTCCGGAAATCGAGTTGCTGATGATTACCGGGTCTTCGAATCCGCTCAATGTCCCTGCTCCTGTCTGGTGATCGTGCTCATGTCAGGCTGCCGCCGGTCCGGGCTGCTGCGGCAGTGACCCTGGCCGCAAAGTTTTCGAGTTCAGGCCTCTGTTCGTCAGGTGGCTCGATCGCCTGTGTGTAACCCATGCCCCCTCCCCGTCCGGGAAAAGTGATGTTCGGCTGGGCGATCAGTCCTTTGTCAAAGCTGACCTTCGCCCCTTCAATCAGTCCCAGTGGCAGTCGCACCGAGTGGACGTCGTTGAATCCGAAGATCTCAACCACCTCTCCGTCGAAAGTCAGGACACCGTCCATGGTTGGCTGCCTGTGTTCCAGCCGTACTGCGATGGACTCGCTCATACCGGCATCACCCCATGTTTCTTCCAGGGCCGTTCAACATGTTTGTCTTTGGCCATCTTCAGTCCGCGAATCACCGTCTGGCGGGTCTCGCGCGGGTCGATGATGTCGTCGATCATCGCGTTGCCCACCGCAATGTACGGATCGATCTGCTGGCGGACCGCGTTCAGCATCGCCTCACGGGTCGCCTCCGGATCGTCGGCGGCCTCGATCGCCGAGCGGCCGATGATGTTGACTGCTCCTTCGGCGCCCATGACCGAGATCTCGGCCCCTGGCCAGGCGACGATCAGGTCCGGTTCGTAGGCCCGGCCGCACATCACGTAGTAACCGGCGCCATAGGCCTTGCGGACGAGCACCGTGATTTTCGGCACCGTGGCACGACTTACCGCATAAAGCATCTTGGCTCCGTGGCGAATGATCCCCTGCTGCTCGACTTTCGAGCCGACCAGGAAGCCGGGCACGTCCTGCAGGAAGAGCAGCGGAATGTTGAAGGCGTCGCAGAGATTGATGAACCGGGCGGCCTTGTCGGCCGAATCGACATCCAGCACACCGCCCAGAACCTTCGGCTGATTGGCGACGATTCCGACCGGCATCCCGCCCATTCGGGCCAGACAGGTGATCAGCGACTTGGCGAACTTCGGCTTGATGTCAAACCACTCGCCGTCATCGACGATTTCCTCGATCACCTCGTACATGTTGTAAGGAGTGCGTGGTGACTCGGGGATGATTTCCAGCAGCCGGTCGGAACCGCGATCCTCGGGATCGTCACATTCGACTACCGGCGGCTTCTGCTCGCAGTTGCCGGGAAAGTAGCTCAGGTACTTCCTGATCGCCTCGATGCATTCCGGGTCGTCCTTGACCTCCAGGTCGCCGACCCCGGACTTGCGGCAATGCACCTTGGCCCCGCCGAGATCTTCCATCTCGATTTCCTCGCCCGTGACCGCCTTGACCAGATGCGGTCCGGCCAGGGCCATCGCACCCTGCCCCACCACCATCGGAACGAAATCCGAAAGGCCAGGGATGTAGGCGGTGCCAGCGGCGCAGGGGCCCATCATCGCGGCGACCATCGGCACTACGCCAGACATCTGCACCTCCTCGCGGAAGAGATGCCCCGAGCCGGCAAATAGCGAACCGGCAGCTTCCTGAATTCTCGCCCCCGCGGAGTCGAGCAGCCAGACCAGAGGCATCCGCTTCTGAAGCGCCATTTCGCGGATCCGGGTGACCTTGATCTCCCCGGTCTGGCCCATCGAGCCGGCCATCACCGTGAAGTCGTAAGCGACGATCGCGACCGGGCGGCCGTCGACATCACCCCAGCCGGTGACCACGCCATCGGCCGGGGCGTCTTTGCTTTGCATGGCTGGTTGCGAATAGTGCGGGCGACCGTGGATGCCGATCTCGTTGAAGGTGCCTTCGTCGACCAGCAGATCGATCCGCTCGCGGGCTGTCAGCTTGCCGCGGGCATGCTGGGCCTCGATCTTCTCCAGTCCTCCGCCGAGCCGGGCCTTCCCCCGCCGCTCGTGGAGCTGCTCGGTGAGCGCGGTCAGTGGTGCCGTTCCGGGCAAGAGGTTCTGCGGGCCTTCGAGACCGTCGCCAGTTGCGCCACCTGACACGTTTGTGTCCTCGCTCATCAGCGTCCCTTCCATTCCGGCTCGCGCTTTTCGAAGAACGCCTTGACGCCTTCGATTGCGTCTTCGCTGGAGAGCTCGATCGCGAGCTGGGATCGCAGGTAATCAAGCGCGGCTGCGAGATCCATGTCCATCTGTCGCCACATCGCATCCTTGCCAAGCTTCATGATCAGAGGCGACTTGGCCGCGAGCATCTTCGCCCATTCGTCGACCTGGACGTCGAAGAGCTTGGCCGGTACGACCTTGTTGACGATACCTTCCTGACGGGCCTCCTCGGCGGTCAGTCGTTCGCCGAGCATCAGCATCTCGTTGGTTTTCTTGCGACCGACGTTGCGGTAGATCAGCGCCATGATCATGAAGGGGAACAGCCCGACCGTGATCTCGGGTGTACCGAAGGTAGCTTCCTCGCTGGCGAGGATCAGGTCACAGGCAAGTGCGAGGCCGAGTGAACCGGCCAGCACATGACCACGAGCTGCGACGATTGAGGGTTTGCCGAGCTGACCGAGCAGCTTGAAGGCTTCAACGAAGTTCTCCGCCCCTTCGAACTTCTGGACCGCATTGTCGTCGCCACCGAAGGCGGCCAGGTTTCCGCCAGCCGAGAAGACTTTCTCGTGTGAGGAGGCCAGGACCACCACACGCACATCGTCGTCGGTGCGGGCCACATGCAGGGCAGAAATCAATTCGCCGAGCATTTGTTCGGAAAGGGCATTGCGGGTCTCGGGATCATCCAGCGTGATCGTCGCGATGTGATCGCCGGACGTG
>JAGQUU010000079.1 GCA_020438345.1 Solirubrobacterales bacterium
AGACAATCGAGCTTGTCGATGCCTATGCACGCCAGCAGGGCACCTTCCATACGGCTGAATCGGCGGACCCGGCCTTTAGCGACACGCTCGAGCTTGAACTCGACACCGTAGTGCCTTCGATTGCCGGTCCGAAGCGGCCGCAGGATCGGGTTGCCTTGTCCGACTCGAAGCCCGCCTTCCTGGAAGCGTTGAAGGAGTTCGATGAGGAGGCTTCCCATGAGTTGAGTGCCTACGACGAGGCGCTCGACGAGTCCTTCCCTGCCTCCGATCCGCCCGGCGAGGATCATGTATCGAGTGAACTCGGCAAGCCAGCCGGAGCGCCGGTCGGCATGGCGCTGGAAGGCGAGCGCTGCTCGAAGGACAAGATCGCGGTCACACTTGAGGACGGCGCCAGGTTTGATCTTGACCATGGCCGGGTCGTGATCGCGGCTATCACGTCCTGCACGAATACCTCGAATCCTTACGTCATGGTCGGTGCCGGGTTGCTGGCCCGCAACGCGCTCGCCAGGGGCTTGAAGCGCAAGCCCTGGGTCAAGACCTCGCTGGCCCCCGGATCGACCGTGGTCACCGATTATCTGGACAACGCCGGTCTGACCCGGTACCTGGACGATCTGCAGTTCAATCTGGTCGGCTATGGCTGCACAACCTGTATCGGCAACTCGGGCCCGCTCGCCCCGGAGATTTCAGCCGCGATTGACGAGAAGGACCTGGTCGTTTGCTCGGTCCTTTCCGGCAACCGGAACTTCGAGGGGCGGATCAGCCAGGACGTCAAAGCGAACTACCTCGCCTCGCCTCCGCTTGTTGTTGCCTATGCCCTGGCCGGTCGCATGGACATTGACATTCAGGCCGATCCGCTTGGTACCGATCCGGATGGTGTTCCGGTCTACCTCGATGACATCTGGCCTGACCCGGAGGAGGTTTCAAGGGTGGTTGGTGAATCGATCCGCCGGGAAATGTTCGAAAAGAACTACGGCGATGTCTTCAAGGGTGACCAGAACTGGCAGGACGTCTCGGTGCCGGAAGGCGATCGCTACACCTGGCCTGACTCGACCTATGTCCGCAAACCTTCCTTCTTTGAGGACATGCCGGCGGATCCGCCGGGCCTGAAGCCAATTGAGAACGCCCGGGTTCTGGCCAAACTCGGCGATTCGATTACCACCGACCACATTTCACCCGCTGGCGCAATCAAAAAAGACAGTCCGGCCGGTGCCTGGCTGGTCGAGCAGGGGGTCGGTCCGGCGGAGTTCAATTCCTATGGCTCGAGGCGCGGGAACCACGAGGTGATGGTCCGGGGCACCTTCGCGAACATCCGGCTGCGCAACCAGCTGGTTGAAAAGTCCGGCGGCTACACGCGTCATTTCCCCGACGGTGTGGAGACCTCGATTTTCGAGGCCTCGAGGCAGTATCAGGCCGATGGTGTGCCGTTGGTTGTCCTCGCCGGCAAGGAGTATGGCTCGGGATCATCGCGGGACTGGGCCGCCAAAGGTACGCGTCTGCTTGGGGTCCGGGCAGTGATTGCGGAGAGCTACGAGCGAATTCACCGTTCGAATCTGATCGGCATGGGTGTGGTTCCTCTCCAGTACCCGGAAGGGGAGTCGACCGACTCGCTCGGGCTGACCGGTGAAGAAGTGATCACCATCGGTGACCTCCAGGGGGGTGAGGCAAAGACCGTCATGGTTACGGCCGAGCGGGAGGGAGTGGATGCCGTCACATTCGAGGCCAAGGTGCGACTCGACACCCCGAACGAGATCCGGTACATCAACAACGACGGCATTCTTCAGACAGTCCTTCGCGACCTCAACGCCTGAGCTACCCGGAAACCGGGGCGTTGTCCAGGACGCCGGGTACCGGGGGCGCCAGGCTTTCATGGCACCAGGAACCGGCCGTTCCAGGAGCCAGCCGTTCGGGGCATTGGGCTCCGGAACGGACTCGAAACGAAACTGGCCGGGATCTTCACCGCTATTCGGTGGAGATCCCGGCCAGTACCTTCAGCAGGTCCGATTCCGCCTCCGCAATGCCGACGCGACCGGGCTGGAGTTGGCGGAGAGGACCGCAAGACCTTGGGGGCAGGGCCGCAGGCCTTGAGCGTCAGGGCCGCAAGACCCGGTGGGCAGGGCCGCAGGCCGTGGGGGTCAGGGCCGCAGGCCGTGGGGGTCAGGGCCGCAAGATTTGGCGGGCGAGGGTCGCGGGAGGCAGGGGGTCCGCGCGACCCTCACCACGCCTGCGCGCCGGTAGCCAGGGAGGGATGCCGACGCGAGCGCTTCCGGGGATAAACCTCCGGAAGCGGGCTTTGGAAGTTTCAAATGAGTGGCGACCCATCCGGGGCGCTCGGTCCGATCCTGCTCCTTCCCTTTTCTCCCTACTGCAACTGCGGACCTACAATGATCTTATACACCTATTGACGACACGCGTCAATCGGGGGCCGGTCAGGGTGTCAGCGCGGTCAAAACTATGCGCTCCTGCTCCCGGATATGGGCAACTGAATAACCCTCCGAGGGGCTCGATCTTTCCGGTCGGCCCACATATCCGAGAGTGACTCCATCTGGCAGCAGATCAGGCAGTCTGCGCCGCATAACGCTCCACGCACCCATGTTTGCGGGTTCTTCCTGGGTCCAGACGACTTCCTTCAGGTTCGGGTATGTCTCGAAAAGTCCGGCGATCTGCTGTTTCGGGAAGGGGTAGAGAAGTTCGACCCTGGCTACCGCGACATTCCCGGCTGCTTCCCGGGGAGCAGCCGCGTCGATGTCGTAGTAGATGCGACCGGAGCAGAGTACGAGCCGCTCGACCTTCTCGCGACGTTCAACCGCCCGCGGGTCATCGAGAATGAAGTGGAAGTGTTCTTCGGTCAGCTGCTTGAGGCTGGCAGTTGCGACGCTCTGACGGAGCAGACCCTTTGGTGTGAATACGACCAGGGGCCGGGCCTTCTTGATCATCGCCTGTCGTCTCAGAAGATGGAAATACTGGGCGGCATTGGAGGGGTTGGCGACCCGCATCGATCCTTCCGCGGCCAATGAGAGGAATCGCTCCATCCGGGCACTGGAATGTTCGGGGCCGGCTCCTTCATGGCCATGTGGGAGGAGAAGCGTGAGCCTGGAAGTGAGCCCCCACTTCGACTCTCCGGAGGAAATGAAACTGTCAATGATCACCTGCGCCGAGTTGGCGAAGTCACCGAACTGGGCTTCCCAGAGAACCAGGGAATCCGGGTTCGATGATGCGTATCCATATTCGAAACCGAGGCAGGCGATCTCCGAAAGCGGACTGTTGTGGAGCTCGAACGGCGCCTTGGCATCGGCGAGATGCTGGATCGGCGCGTACTTGAGGCCGGTCTTCTCGTCGTGAAGGACAAGGTGGCGCTGGGAGAAGGTTCCCCGCTCCGTGTCCTGGCCGGTCATGCGGATGTGCTTGCCCTCGGTGATCAGTGAAGCAAGAGCCAGCGCTTCAGCGTGGGCGAATTCCACGCCACCTTCCTCGAGCGCCTCAATCCTCCGGTCGAGTGGCTTGCGCAGCTTGCGGTGCACGGTGAAACTGGCCGGGACTTCAAGCAGCGCCTGGTTCAGCTCGCGCAGCCTCTCGGGTGAAACCGCAGTTTCGACAGGCGGGCTGGCCGACCGGTCAAGTTCCCCGGTCCCGATATTGGTGACGGTCGGGTCTTCGTAGACCCCGGAATCCATCTTTTCGCGCAGGGCGTCAAGAGTTTCCTTCAGGTAGGCACGGCGCTTTCCGGCCACTTCCCCCACTTCTTCGGCCGTGACCACTTTCTGTTCGATCAGTTGCTCGGTGTAGAGCTCGGAGACCGGCTTGTGAGCCTTGATCTTCGATGTCATGAGCGGTTGGGTGTAGGCCGGTTCGTCGGTTTCGTTGTGTCCGAAACGCCGGTATCCGATCACGTCGATCACGATGTCCCGGCCCCACCGTTCGCGGTAGGACATGGCGAGGCGCATCGCATGCGAACAGGCCTCGACATCGTCGGCATTCACGTGGAGGATCGGCACGTTGAAGCCCTTCGCCATGTCAGCCGCGTAAGGGGTAGAGCGGCCGTCGGTCGGGTTGGTCGTGAAACCGATCTGGTTGTTCTCGATGATGTGGATGGTTCCACCGACCGAGTAGCCCTCAAGCGACTGGAGGTTGAAGGTCTCGGCGACCACACCCTGGCCGGGGAAGGCGGCGTCACCATGGAGGACCACGGGAACCGCACGAGCGGCGTCGAAACTGATCGTGCCACCATCGACCTCGCCTTGCGAATAGCGGGTCGCTCCGGTAATCACCGGGTCGACGAATTCGAGGTGACTCGGGTTCGGATAGAGATGCACGGTAATCCGGCTGCCATCATCGAGCTCCGCCACGCCTTCATGCCCGTAGTGGTACTTGACATCACCCGTACCGCCATGCGGGATCGCCGCAACTGCCTTGACATCCTCGATTCGTTTGCCGCCTTCGAACTCCGCGAAGATCGCTTCTGCCGGCCGACGGACGGTGTGAGCGAGCACCGAAAGACGACCGCGGTGAGCCATGCCGAGCACTACTTCGCCGGCCCCGCCCTTGGCTGCGAGGGTGGTCAGTTCATCAAGCATGGTGACGATCGAATCGAGGCCCTCGATCGAGAACATCTTCTGGCCGAGATAGGCCTTTTCGAGGAAACGCTCGAATTCGAAAACATCGATGAGGCGGTTGAGCAGACGCTTTTGCTCATCCGCATCGAGCGGCTTCCGGTGCGCACCCGTTTCAACCATTTCCCTCAGCCAGACCCGCTGGCCATGAGATGAAATGTGCTCGAACTGATAACCGATAGATCCTGTGTAGGCGGCCTTCATCCGGGGCAGCGCTTCGAGCAGAGTTTCGCCAGGTACACCGATGCGGAGGATCGAAGCGGGAATCTGCGCCATCAGTTCGGAAGTGAGATGCACCGTCTCCGGATCCAGGGCAGGGTCACCTTTCGGCTTGCCACCGAGCGGATCAAGATGGGCGGCGAGGTGCCCGTGGGTCCGGTAGGCCTTGAGCAGGGAAGTCGCAGCCTGTACGGCCTGGAGCAGTTCGGGACTGGGAGCCTCGGCTATCGCGCTTGGCGGGGAAGCGGCTGTCGAGACCAGTGGTGGTGCCAGCTTCGATTTGGGCTGCGCAGCCGTGAGAACGGTGCGGTCAATACCGAGGTCGTCGGCGACTGATTCGTAGAAATCACTGCCACCGGCGAGCAGTCCGTCGAGAGTCTTGAGGAAGTTGCCAGATTCGGCACCCTGGATGATCCGGTGGTCATAGGTTGAGGTCAGGGTCATGACCTTGGAGACGCCGAGCTGCTCGATCTTTTCCTGATCGGCATGCGACCACTCTGGCGGGTAAGCGATCGAACCAGCGGCGACGATCGTGCCCTGGCCAGTCATCAGCCGGGGCACCGAAGCGACGGTGCCGATCCCGCCCGGATTGGTGAGGGTGATGTTGGTGCCGACAAAGTCATCCGGGGTCAGCCGGTTCTCGCGGGTCTTTGTGATCAGGTCTTCGTAGTAGGCGTGGAAAGCCGGGAAGTCAAGCCGATCGGCACCCTTGATCGCCGGGACCATCAGGCTGCGTGAACCATCCTTCTTCTCGACGTCAACGGCGATACCGAGATTGATGCTGCCGTCGGACACCGAGAAACTCTTGCCGTCCTTCTCTTCAAAGTGTCGGCCCATCACCGGCCATTCGCGGGCCGCAAGCACGATCGCCCAGGCAACCAGATGCGTGAACGAGACCTTCATGCCGCGCTCGGCGAGCTTCCCGTTGAGACCCTTTCGCTTGGCGTCGAGGGTGTCAACGGCGATGGTGCGGAACGAAGTCGCGGTCGGAATCGACCGGCTTTCATCCATGGCTTTGGCCAGCATCCCGGCCGGACCGCGGAGCGCCTTTTCCTCGCGAGAGGCGCTCGCCGCTCCGCTCCCGTCTCCGGCTGCTAGTACGTCGCCTTTGGTCACCTTCCCTCCGGGCCCGGTGCCGGAAACCTGGCCGACTTTCAGTCCCTTCGCGGCGGCGATTCTGCGGGCGAGCGGGGTTGCGCGCCCATCCCCGGTGTCGGTGACTTCCGGGACGTCCTGAGGGGCGGCCCCAACTGAACCGTCGACAGGGCCGCTGCCGGGACCGGGCACCATCTCCACGAGGGCCGCGCCAATTGAAACAACTTCATCGGGTTCAACCAGCAGCTTTGTGATCTCTCCGGCGGATGGTGCGGGTACCTCGGCGTCGACCTTGTCGGTTGAGACTTCAATCAGGGTCTGGCCTTCATCGACTTTGTCCCCGGCTGCGACATGCCATTCGAGCACGGTCCCTTCGGTCACCGACTCGCCCATCTCGGGCATCGTCACTTCAATCGGGTCAGCGGGCGTGGCTTCTTCCCCGGAGGCTGCCACGCTTCCGTTAGGCGAGCCGGAAGCCTTCGGATCGGGGCTATCTCCGAGGTCGGCGTCACCCTCGCCGGTAGCCGACGTGACCGACGGGCCGGAACCGCCGGCATCAGGGTTGATCACGGCCAGGACAGAACCGATTTCAATCTCGTCATCGACCTCTGCACGGAGTTCCGCAATGGTGCCTGTGACCGGGGCAGGTACCTCGGCGTCGACCTTGTCGGTCGACACTTCCACGAGCGTTTCGCCCTCCTCGATGGTGTCGCCGACCACTACGTGCCATTCGAGCACGGTCCCTTCGGTCACCGACTCGCCCATCTCGGGCATCGTCACTTCGACAGCAGTAGCTTCGGCCATGTGCTCCAAGTGTATGTATTCGCGGGCGCCTTGTTTTGTGCGTCTGGACAAGGTGGGTCGGGAATTCCGGATCGTCCCGCCCGCGCTTAGTTTTGACGGTGGCTGTAGTGTCTCCGCAAGTCCGCCAATTGCGTCGTTTGCTCGGAGGAGGAGCTGTGGATTACTTCATCACCGGAGGCACCGGTTTCATCGGCCGCTACCTGATCGAGAGGCTGCTGAAGCGGGACGGAAACGTCCACGTTCTGGTGCGCGAAGGTTCGAGGGGACGCCTCGAGGAAATCAGGGCGGGATGGGGTGAGGCGGGCGAGCGCGTGATCCCAGTTGTGGGGGACCTCAGCCAGCCGAATCTCGGTCTCGACGCCGGGCAGATTGCCGAGCTCAAAGGCAGGATCGGCGGCTTCTACCACCTGGCCGCGGTCTACGACATGGAAGCTGATGAGGAAGCGATCCGCATCGGAAACATCGAAGGGACGATCAACGCGGTTGATCTTGCCAACGAGATCGAGGCCGGCTGTTTCAACCATGTCAGCTCGATTGCAGCCGCAGGTCTTTTCAAGGGAACCTGGCGCGAAGACTTCTTCGATGAGGCCGAAGATCTGGACAAGCATCCCTACTTCCGCACGAAGCATGAGTCGGAGCGCATCGCCAGGGAGCGGACAACCGTGCCGTGGCGGGTGTACCGGCCGGGCATCGTGGTCGGTGATTCCGAGACCGGCCAGATGGACAAGGTCGATGGTCCGTATTACTTCTTCAAGCTGATTCAGCGGATCCGCAATGTCCTGCCGCCATGGGCGCCGACGGTCGGCATCGAGGGCAAGCAGATCAACGTGGTCCCGGTTGATTTCATCGCCGACGCGATCGACCACATCAGTCATCTCGAAGACAAGGACGAGATGGTCTTCCACCTGACCGATCCGAATCCGCTCCGTGCCGGTCAGATCATCAACCTGTTCGCCAGATCGGCCAATGCACCGCAAATGTCGATGCGACTTGATCCGCAGATGCTCGAAATCGTGCCGCCTGCGGTTCGTGGCGGTTTGATGATGCTGCCTCCGGTGAAGCGGATCAGCGATTCGGTTCTCGATGACCTCGGCATTCCACGTGAAGTCCTGGTCTACATCAACTATCCGACCAAGTTCGACTGCTCGAACACTCTCGCCGCCCTGGAAGGCACCGATATCGCTGTGCCGCCGCTGGCCTCCTACGCTGACCGGCTTTGGGATTACTGGGAGCGGAACCTTGATCCTGACCTTTTCAAGGATCGCTCCCTCGGCGGCGCGATCGGCGGCAAGGTGGTGATGATCACTGGCGCTTCCTCCGGTATCGGGGAAGCCGCCGCGATCAAGGCCGCCACGGCCGGCGCCAAGGTCCTGCTGGTAGCCCGCAGCCGTGACAAGCTCGAAGAGATCCAGACCACGATTGCCGAGGAGGGTGGTGAGGCCTTCGTCCATCCCGCCGACCTTTCGGACACGGATGACATCGAACGGATGGCAGACGAAGTGCTGGCCGAGCATGGTCACGTGGATGTCCTGGTCAACAACGCAGGTCGGTCGATCCGGCGTTCCGTGGCTCTTTCCTACGACCGTTTCCACGACTATGAACGGACCATGCAGCTCAACTATTTCGGCTCTCTGAAGCTGATCCTCAAGCTGCTGCCGAGGATGCGGGAGCGCAAGTCCGGTCACATCATCAATGTCTCTTCGATCGGTGTCCAGACGAATGCACCGCGCTTTTCGGCCTACGTCGCCTCCAAGGCGGCACTTGACGCGTTCAGCCGCTGCATCGGTTCGGAGATCATTGATGACAAGTGCCACATCACGACGATCCACATGCCGCTGGTGCGGACCGCGATGATCGCTCCGACCAAGATGTATGACGCATTCCCGGCGATCAGTCCGGACGAAGCGGCGGAGATGATCACCGACGCAATGATCCGCAAGCCCAAGAAGGTGGCGACCCGTCTCGGCACCTTCGGAGAGATGCTCTACACGCTCTCGCCCAAGGCTTCGGACGCGATCCTCAACACCGGCTACAAGCTCTTCCCGGATTCCAAGGCCGCGAAGGGTGATGACGACGGGACCGACAAGGCCCCTTCGACCGAGGCAGTTGCCTTCGCGCATCTGCTTCGCGGCGTCCACTGGTAGCCGATGCGCCGACTCAAGCATTGGGGCTGGGGCTACGAAGATCAGCAGCGGCCGCATGCGGAATTGGTTGCGGCGGCCGAGGGTATCGTCCCTATGCTCGGCTTCGGACTGGAGCCGGAGCGTCCGGTGCCCCTGGAGCAGGTTGATCTCAGGGAATCCCGGCTCAGTTCGCCCGGCGGGATATTTACTGCCGAAAAGCATGAGCGGGCCGTCCACGCGCTCGGCAAGGCCTACCGTGACATCGTTCGCGGCTTCTATGGCCAGTTCGAGAATCCGCCGGACCTGGTCGCCTTTCCCGAAGACGAGGCCGGTGTGGAAGAAGTCCTTCAGCGGGCGGCAGACTGGGGTGCGGCGGTCATCCCCTTCGGGGGTGGTACATCGGTCTGCGGGGGAGTAGAGCCTCGCCTGGCTGATCCGGATCGTCCGGTCATCTCCCTCGACACCACCCGAATGAGCCGCTTGCTCGATTTGGACGAAGCATCGCTCACGGCCCGGATTCAGGCCGGGGCCAGAGGTCCGGGGCTGGAGGAGCAGCTCAAGGCACACGGCCTGACGCTCCGCCACTTTCCGCAGTCCTTCGAATACGCCACACTCGGTGGCTGGCTGGTCACCCGGGCCGGCGGCCATTTTGCGACCGGGGAAACTCATGTCGACGACCTGACCGAGTCAATCCGGGCGATCACTCCGGCCGGTGAGTGGGAGAGCCGCCGCCTGCCCGGTTCGGGTGCCGGACCTTCACCCGACCGGATGCTGCTGGGTTCAGAGGGGATCCTCGGTGTCGTGACCGAGGCCTGGATGCGTGTCCGCAGGCGCCCGGATTTCAAGGCGACCGCCACGGTCGAGTTCCCTCCTGGGGACCAGGGCTTCGCCGACGCGGCGATGGGGGCGGTTCGTCTGATCGCCCAGTCCCGGCTGATGCCGAGCAACCTGCGCCTGATCGACTCGCTGGAAGCCCGCACCACTATGGCCGGTGACGGTTCTGCGACCCTGCTGATCATTGGCTTTGAATCATCCGGCCAGCCGGTCGAGGATCGCATGGACCAGGCGGTGGCGATCGCCGAGGGCCAGGGTGGCAAGGTGGCTTCGCGCAGCGGCTCGACCCCGGCCGACCAGGCGGCCGACTCGGCCGGCGGGGGTAGTGGCTCCGACCGCTGGCGCTCCACCTTCTTGATGGCGCCTTATCTCCGCGATACCTTCGTGGCCTGCGGCGTGATCTCCGAGACCTTCGAGACCGCGATCACCTGGGGCCGCTTCCGTGAGTTCCACGCTTCGGTGCTGGCAGCCACCCGCCGGGCGGCGGCCGAGGTCACCGGCGCGCCGGTCGAGGGCGAGGGCGCACTCCGGGTCAGCTGCCGCCTTACCCATGTGTATCCGGACGGCGCGGCGCCCTACTTCACCGTGATCGCTCCCGCCAAGCGCGGCAGCGAGGTAGCCCAATGGGACGAGATCAAGATCGCCGCCTCCGAGGTGATCGAGACGGGTGGCGGCACGATCACCCACCACCACGCGGTCGGCCGCGACCACCGGTCCTGGTACGACCGTCAGCGACCGGATCAGTTCGCGGTGGCCCTGGCCGCCGCGAAGTCCGCGGTAGACCCGGACAACCTCCTCAACCCCGGCGTCCTGATCGACGGCGAGTGAGAACTTCGCCGGCCTATCGGCCTGGCTGAATACCGTCCATCGCCGGTGGATTTCTTGATCCCGTAGCAGGTGGAACGGGTGCTTGCTGCCTGTCATGAGTCGGGATTTACCCTTATGCAAAGCGGATTCTGCGCGATCCCTGTCCATGTGCTATTCGTTAAACATGATGCGTGTCAATTATTTTTGGTACGACTCGTATCTTTGTGCCAATAATTAAAAACTGATACGCGTCAACAATTTTTGGGGGTCGGATGTCTGCCAACGGAATCAGTGCTGTCTCAACTGTCGCGAGCGCCTCGCTGCGGTCGGTCGGAGTCAGGATCCTGCTAGTTCTGCTCACCTCCCTGGCGGGCGTTTTCGCCTTCTCCGGCACTGCCTTTGCCGCCAGTGGCCAAGTCAAGATCCTCCCGGTCAACTATCCGCCGGCTCAACTGACCGGCACCGACGTCACCTACGTGGTGAACTTCACCTGCTCGGCGACCGAGGTTGAGATCTGCGGCGACGACCCGGAGATCCGCATCCCCATCAATCTCGACCCGAGCGCCACCCCGGTTCCGCCCTTTGACGATTGGACCTTCTCGGTGACCAGCGCTGCCACTCCCGGCCTCGTTTCCAGCTGGTCCCGCACCGGTAACGAACTGATCGTGAAGCTCGACCCGGCCAAGGTCACCCCCGGGGACTCGCTCACCATCAACCTGGCCGTCCGACCGCCCAACCTGACCACGCCGAATGGCACCAGCTGGACCATCCTCCCGACTTACAGCTCCAGCACAATCTCGGAGACCGAAGCGCCCGAGGCGGCGCCGGGTGCCGTCAAGGCAGAAGGTGAGATCCGGGTTACCAAGGCTCCGTCCCCCTTCCAGCAGCTCTGGGTGGCCGGCAGCACCATCACCTGGAAGATCACTGCGGATTGCAACTCGACTGGAACCTCCGGAGTCAACCTTGGCTCGCTCGCCTTCCCGGACGGCACAATGCTGGTCGATGATCTCCCCGCCGAGGTGGAATTCGTCTCGGCAAGCCCGGCACCGACATCGGCCCCGGCCGTAGGGGACACCGGTCAGGTCATCTGGGATCTTTCCGGCCCCGACGCCGCCCGCAACTGTGCGCAGGCCGGCGGTCAGCGCGACTTCGAGGTCGTGACGAAGATTCGCACCGGGCTCCCGGATGGGACCACGGTCAAGAACGTCGTGACCCATTCGGGAACGCCGCTCGGCGAAAGCCCGATGCAGGACAAGGCCGACTGGGCGGTCACCGTGATCTCCAGTATTCCGACTCCCGGCAACAGTCTCACCAAACGGGGCCACGGTCCGCTCGCGATGGGCGCCGCGCAACCCAACTCGGCCGAGCTCAAGGCGACCTATGCGGGACCGTGGATGGCACCTCACAACTCCTCGGTCACTGGTTGGGTCAGCCCCAGCACGTCGAATTCGGAGGTCTTGTACGACCTGGTGGTCGAGGCTCCGGCGATGCGGGACGTTTACCGGTACGACGTGGTTGATCCGATGCCCTGCCTGGACAACAGGAGCGGTCCCTACTACGAGTCGCTCCCGGTCACCCCGCCGGTGAACGGTGTCGCCTCGGCCCCGCTTTGCGCTAATCCGGCGGTTCACCCCTACCGCCTATGGGTCTGGGCAGAGGGTCTGGACCAGGCGATCGCCAATGGTTGGCGGCCTCAGGCGATCAGAACTGACGGCACTGCCATCGACCTGGCGCCCGTGCCTGGCTACAGCAGCATTCAAGGCAACTTCCTCGTCCCCGCCGCAGAAATTGGCGACATCACCGCCCTCCGGCTGCCGCCGACCAGCGACTTTCCGGGTCGAGTGAACGTTCGGATTGCCGGTTACGCCGATGAGACGACTGGCGACGGGGACATCCTCCGTAACGTCGCAGCCGCGTCGGTCTACGTGACCGGCGAGACCGACCCGCGGGCGAGTTGGACCCGTTCGGCCGATGTCTTCGTGCTCGAAACGCTGCCCCAGCTAGGAGTGAAGAAGTCGATGTCGACTGTCCAGTCGGACGGTCGATCCTCGATCACCCTGACCGGTTCGGCAACGCTTCCGCCAGCCGGCTACACGATGCCCGGACCCTTCGTAATCGCTGACCTTCTGCCGACCGGAATGACCCTGGGGACTCCCACGCCTGCCGACGGAAATCAACAGTTCAGCCTGCGCAAGGATGGTGTCAGCCAAGCTGCCGTCATCGGTCAGGCCGAACACATCGCCAACTTCGAAGGTACGGGCCGCACCCTCGTTCGATACACGATCCCGGCTTCTGCATTTAGCGGCGGTGGGTACTACGAAGTCTGGCCGGTCGGGACTCTTCCCGTCCGGGTCCCGGTGGAAGGACAGACCTTCATCAACAAGGCCAATGTCTTCATCTCGAACAACGGTCGCAACACCTTGAATGACTGCAGCACCCAGTTCGGCCCCTCCCACCCGCAAACACTCGAAACCGAAGATCCCCGGGATCTCGACGGAGACGGAGAGACCGACCAGTACAACTGCTCGACCACAGCGCAGATCATCGCCCCGGCCCTCCCCGGCCCGGCTTTCGGTCTGAGCAAGCAGGTCCAGGGAGACCTCGACAATGCGGTGAAGGGTGCCGGCGAGATCGGCCTGACCACCGACGGAGGCCGGGGTGAATACACCCTCACCTGGAAGAACATCGGCTCCGAGCCGCTGACCGACCCGGTGATCTACGACATCCTGCCCCACGTCGGCGACACCGGTGTCTCTCAGGGTCAGTCCAATGTCCAGCGAGGCAGTGAGACCAGGACTCTGTTCGATTCGATCACTGACCTGCCGACCGGAGTCACCGTCGAGTACTCCGGCTCCAGCAATCCCTGCCGCCCCGAGGTATACCCGGCCGCGCCTGGTTGCGTAAACGACTGGTCCTCGACCCCGCAGACCGACGTCAGGTCCCTGCGCTTCAAGACCATCGGCAGTTACGCGAGCGGCTCGAGCTTCTCGCTGAAGTTCAAGGTCAGCTTGCCTCTCGGCCAGACCGGGATGACCGCCTGGAACAGCGCCGCGACGGCCTCTGATTTCAACGGCTCCGCGCTGCTGCCAGCCGAGCCGCCCAAGGTCGGGTTGGTTTCCGAGCCCGCCGGCGAGGCGGATCTCGGCGTGGTCAAGACGAAGGAGTCGCCGGCGAACGTGAATACCGGTGACACGGTCACCTACGAGATCGTGGTGACCAATCACGGTCCGGCCGATGCGACCGGCGTCACGCTCCAGGACATCCTTCCGGACGGCCTAGAGGGCGTAACGGTCAACAACAGCGACTGCGCTGTTGCCGGGAGCGAGATCGACTGCGCACTGGGTGACCTGGCCAACGGTGCCAGCGTCACGATCACGGTGACCGGCAAGGTCAAGCCGGGTCAATCGAGCCTGGTCAACACTGCCGTGGTCGACGGCGACCTGCCCGACCCGAACCCGGACAACAACGAGGACGCGGTCACCACCCCGGTTACGCCGCAGTCTGATGTCCAAATCGTAAAGACAGTCGACGACCAGAACCCGCAGGCCGGTGACACCATCACCTACCGACTGACCGTGCGGAACAACGGACCTGATCTTGCCACCGGCGTGCGAGCCACCGATCACCTGCCGGTCGGCGTCACCTTCCTCTCGGCCGACGCACCCTGCGTCGAGGCCGGCGGCACGGTCAGCGGCGACTTTGGCAACCTCGCGCCAGGCCAGGAAGCCGACTGCGAGATCCGGGTCAGAGTGAACGGCTGGAATCCGGCCCCGACCTCGGCGGATCACGGCATCGACGTACAGAAGGTCGAGACCCAGGTTGATCTGAACCCGGGCGAGACACGGACCCTGACCGCCGAGTGCCCGACTGGCTTCTTCGTTTCGGACGGCTCTGTCCGGATCGACCACATCGACCAGGGCACCGGCAGCTGGGTTTCGCCTCAGGTGCTCGAGTCGCGTGCCAGCGATAGTCGCACTTGGCGGGGCACTGTTCGGAACACCGCTTCCGGACGTGCCCAGGCGAAGATCTTCGCGGTCTGCATCCGTGAGACCACGAGTCCGGACACCACCGGCCACGACCTCCTGGTGACCGGCCCGGTGACCGAAACGGTCGATCTCCAGCCCGGCAACAACGAGGTAGTGCTCAACTGTCCGGTCGGTACGGTGGCGATCGCCCCCGGCTTCACCGCTGACTCGCCCGGCTACCTGGTCTACAGCCAGCCCGAAGGTGATGGTTGGAAGTTCAACTACAGCACCGACGCTGACGAGCCGAACGATCAGGTCACTTACTCGATCAGCTGTCTAGCCAGGGAGCTGGTTCAGGCTCGTGGCCACAGTCATCTGCTTAGCCTGCAGCAGATCTGGACCGAGCAGACGATCCAGCCGGGTCAGGTTCATGAAGTTCAGTTGATATGCCCGGACGGCAGCAGGGGTATCGTCGGTGGCTGGGATCTCGATCCCGGTCTGGTCTCCCTGGGCAACGACCCGCGTCCGGTGACCCGGGCCTTCAGGGTCTACAACACGACCGATCAACCGCTCCGGGTCCGGTACAGCCTGCTGTGCTTGGGCGATCGCACCACCAGCGGTGGGCAGGACGGGTCTAGGACCATCGTCAACACTGCCCGGGTTGTCAGCGTCACCCCGGATCCCGATCTGTCGAACAACCAGTCGTCGGTCACGGTCACGGCCACTCTGGGCGGCGGTTCAAATCCGGTCACCGACCCGATTCCGGTCGTGCCCGGCAAGCCTCCGGTGAACAATCCGACCGACCAGGACAGCCACCGGCCGGGCGTGACGCTGCTGTCGGCCAGGGTGAAGGCCGGTTCGGTCAGCATCACGCTGAAGGCGACGGGCCAGACCAGTGGCGTCGCCAAGCTGGTCACGACCAAGAAGGTCAAGGTTGGCGGCAAGCGCTACGGCAAGGGAACGGTGCTCGCCTCGGCCAGGTACTGGTTCGGTATGGCCGGCAGCAAAAAGATCAAACTGAAGTACAACCGCTTCGGCAAGCGAGTCCTCAAGCAGCGCAAGGCCAGACAGGCGAAGTTGGTCGTGGGCGGCAAGACCCTCGGTCGCTTGAAAGTTCGCTGAACCGCCTCGCGAGCTCCGCCGGTCGACCAGCCGGCTGAGCATCCGCAACCGTTAGATGCGACCTGGCAAACTCCAAGACGTCAGGTCGCATCTAACGGTCGTGGAGCGGTGAATTAACCTCCAGCGCCCAGGAGGCGATGAACCGGCCGCTCCATCGCTTTGCTCAGACCGTGCTTGGTTGCATAAGCAGGTAACCTTTTCCGGCCGTGGCTTACCGGACTACGGGCCTCGAACGATGGAATCCTCCTCCCCCCAGCACACCCTCACCGAGCGCGGACCTCTGCGCGCTGCCCTCAAGACTGCCCGGCCGCAGGAATGGGTCAAGAACGTTCTGGTTTTCGCCGGGGTCATTTTTTCCGGCCAGCTCGACGACACCTGGGCGATCGGCCAGGCGCTGATCACCTTTGCCTGCTTTTGCGCGATCTCCAGCGCCGGCTACTTCATCAACGACCTCAACGATGTCGAGCTTGACCGCCAACATCCGAAAAAGCGCTTCCGGCCGATCGCTGCCGGCCAACTTTCGATCGGTGTCGCCTGGGTTGTCTCGGCTGTACTGGCGATAGGGGCAGTTGCGGTTGCCTTTGGTGTCGTCAACTGGCAGGTGGGGTGCATGGTGGCCGGCTACGGCGTGATCCAGGTTGGCTACAGCTTCGGTCTCAAACAGATCGTGATCATTGACGTAATGACCCTCGCCACGCTCTTCATCCTTCGGGTGATGGCGGGTGCCGAAGCAGTAGATGCCCACGCTTCCGAGTGGCTGATCCTCTGCACAGGAATGCTTGCCTGCTTCCTGGGATTCACCAAGCGACGCCAGGAAGCCGTTTCGGAACTCCACGAAGGAACCAGCAGCCGACCCGTGCTCGAGCACTACTCGCTGCCGTTCCTCGATCAGATGGTTGCCATGGTCACGACCGGGACCGTGGTCAGCTACGCGATCTACACGGTCAACTCGCCACTCGCCGGCTCCGAGATGATGCTGACCATCCCTCCGGTCGTCTACGGAATCTTCCGTTACCTCTACCTGATCTATGACCGCTCGGATGACCGTTCGACCGCAGCAATCGTGGCCGGAGACCGGGGAGTAATCATCGCCGGGGCAATCTTCGTCGCCGTGGCCCTGATCGTCCTTTACGCCTTCGACTGATCCCACGCCCAGGCGGCAACACTGCCCTCTTCGCAGGCTTTCATTCGCTTCACCCTGGATTTGACAGATGCGCCCGAATCTGTAGAGTTACTGGCCCATTGAACACGGGAGACGGGTTCAGGACTGTTTCGAGAACCGGCTGGATGCCGGGGGTCCTGAGAAAAACCCTGTAAGTTGCCAAAACTCGAACTCAGCGGCAACTGACCGGGCCTTTGAGGCTTTCCCACCGTTCGCACCAGGCCAATTGGAAATTGACCGGGTACCGATTTCGGTGACCCACACAGAAAGTCTTGGAGAAGAATGAACCCAGTTATTCGTGTAGTCGTTCGCCTAGTTCTCGTCGTAGCGGTTCTTGCCGCTGGACTTGTTGCAGCGTCACCCGCGCAGGCGGACCGCGCATTCAGCCTGCGTTTCACCGCGACGGACACCGGCAGCATCAAGGGCATCGCCAACACGAACATGACTTGCTCCACCGCACCCGGAGCAACTGGCAGCAGCACCTGCGTGAACGCGCGGAACGCCCCGGTCACGGACTCGATCAACAGTTCGAACGACTGGCGCAACAACAACGCCCACACCAGTGCCTACATCGACGTCGATTCCGATGGCAGCACTTTCAATTCTTCGACCGCTAACCAGACCCTCCCCGCAGGGTCCACCGTGCTCTACGCGGCTCTCTACTGGGGTGGGCACTACTCCGGTGCCAGCAGCCCGGCCGACGCGAGCAAGCGCAACGAAGTCAAGTTCAAGGTCCCCGGAGCATCGGCTTACCAGACCGTCACCGCCTCCACACTTGATGACGGTGTTGGAAGCAATAGCGGCCGCTACCAGGCTTTCGCAAACGTAACCAGCCTGATCCAGTCCTTGCCCAACGGTGGCAATGGCACCTACGCGGTAGGCAACATCCAGTCCGCGATCGGCAGCGACCGCTACGCCGGCTGGAGCCTCATTGTCTCCTACAAGAACCCGAACGAGACGGTCAAGAACATGACCATCTTCGACGGTCTGGTCTCGATTTCCGGCACGACTTCAGCCAACATTCCGATTTCCGGGTTCCTGACCCCGCCGGCCGGACCGATCAACGCAGAAGTCGGATTCGTCACCTGGGAAGGTGACCTCGGCATCAGTGGTGACCGGGCCCAGATCAACGGCCAGTACCTTTCCGATGCCCAGCATCCTTCAACCAACTTCTTCGATTCCCGGATCTCGCACAACGGTGTGCTCTTCACCGACCGCAATCCTTCCTACCCGAACTCTCTGGGTATGGATGCAGCCTGGACTCCCCCGCCACCCGGGGCAATCAGCAACAACCAGACTTCTGCGACCGTCAGGGTCAGCAGTTCGGGCGATGCATACCTCCCCGGTGTGATCACCTTCCAGGTTGAAGTCTTCTCGCCGAAGATCGATCAGGTGAAGACTGTGGTCGACGAAAACGGCGGCGATGTCGAGCAGGGTGACGTTCTCACCTACAAGGTTTCCGGCAAGAACAACGGGGACGACGGCACCGCCAACTTCGTGTTGCGTGATCCGATCCCGCCGAACACGACCTACGTGCCGGGGTCGATCAATGTCACCAAGAACACCAACGCATCAACCGGTGGCAAGACCGACGTCTCCGGCGACGACATCGCCGAGTACGACTCGGTGAACGACAGGATCATCGCCCGTCTGGGAGAGGGTTCAAATGCTTCGGTCGGTGGCAACGTCAAGCCGGGCAACGAATACGAAGTGACTTTCCAGGTCACCGTGAACGGTCCGACGCCCAACCCGGTTCTGCCGAATACGGAGCTCACCAATACGGCAACCGCCACCTACTCCAGCCAGACCACTTCGACACCGCTGACTACGAGCTCGACCGTGAAGTCCACCGTCAAGGCCCCGGATCTGAAGATCCTCAAGGTCCGCAGCGGTGCGCCGTTCGTGGCCGGTGGAAGCAGCGAGTACACGATCACCGTGAACAACCACGGCAATGCCCAGACCCAGGGTGCCGTCTCGGTCACCGATCCGCTCCCCGCCGGGCTGACCGCCACTGCGATCAATGCCCCCGGCTGGACCTGCAACAGCGTCCCGGCTTCCTCGCTCTCCTGTTCGCGCAATGACGCCCTCGCGGCCGGCAATGCCTACCCGCCGATCGTCGTGACCGTCGCCATTGACGGAAGCGTTTCCGAGGAGGTCGAAAACACGTCGACGGTTTCAGGCGGTGGTGACGCGAACCTGAGTGACAACACTTCGAGCAGCACCAACCCTGTTACGAACGTTGCCGACCTCGAGTTGACAAAGACCGCTTCGAAGGATTTGGTCATCCTCGGTGAGGACTTCACCTTCGACCTGACCGTGACGAACCATGGTCCCTCGAAGGCAACCTCGGTGGCGATCACCGACGACCTGCCTGCGGGCCTCAGCTTCGTTTCCGCGACACCTCCCCCGGGTTGTGCGATTCAGCCGCTCTCGGGAATCCTGGGCTGTGAGATCGGCACGCTGAACAGTGGCGCCAGCCACACCGTCACAGTCACCGTCCACGTTGATGGTGATGCCTTCGGCACTATCGTCAACACGGCGACCGTCGGCGCGCAGCAGACCGATCCGAACCCGGACAACAACACCGATTCCGACCAGGTTGAAGTCGGCTCGGCCGACCTCAAGGTCACAAAGACCCTGAAGTCGCCCGCCTCTCCGGTCACCGGCAGCAATGTCGTCTACGAGGTCACGGTCGAGAACCTCGGCCCGTCGGATGCGACCGGAGTCGTTCTGGTTGATGCTCTTCCCGCCGGCCTCGACGGAGTAAGCACGAACAAGGCCGAATGTGCGGTCAATGCGCCGAACGTTGATTGTGCCGTTGGAAACCTTGCCAGCGGTTCGAGTTTCACCGTCGAGATCAGCGGCACAGTCCTGCCCGGGACCGATGAGCTGGTGAACAACGCTTCCGCGACCGGCAATGAAAACGATCCCGATCTCACCAATAACTCGGACAAGGTCGAAACGCCTGTCACCAAGGCGGCAGACCTCTCGATCGTCAAGAATGGGGATCCGTCCCAGGTGCTGCCGGGTGGCACGATTCTCTACACCTTCGTGGTCCATAACGCGGGCCCCGACGAGGCGACCAACGTCGTCGTGACCGACACGCTGCCGGCCGGGCTCACCTACGTTGATGGTGCCCCGGGCTGTTCCGCGAACGGTCAGGTTGTGACCTGCTCGATTCATCCGATTGCCGCCGGGGGTACCAGCCAGACCGGTATCACGGTCAGCGTCGCAGGCAATGCTCACGGCACGATCACCAACTCGGCCCATGTCGGAGGCAATGAACCGGACCCCGACCCGTCGAACAACGACGACTCGGTCGACACGACGGTCCAGCCCCATGCGGATGTCGAGATCAACAAAACCGCTTCGCCTCTGAACCCGCGTCCCGGTGACACCATCACCTACAAGCTGAAGGCCAGGAACAATGGTCCCGACAGCGCGGCGAACGTTGTCGTCACGGACACCCTGCCGGTGGGCGTGACCTTCGTCAGCGCCGACTCGCCCTGCACCCAGGCTTCAGGCACGGTTACCTGTGAGCTTGGCACCCTTGCCCCCGGGCAGGAGGTCGAACTTGAAGTCAAGGTTACGGTCGACCATTGGGGCAATGCGGATCCTTCAGCGGACCACCTTCTGGATGTCCAGAAGGTCGAAACCCAGATTGACCTGAACCCGGGTGAGCAGAAGACGATCCAGGCGGTATGCCCGTCCGGATACTTCGCATCCGATGGCTCGGTGCGGATCGATCACATCGATCAGGGCACCGGTGACTGGACTGCCCCGCAGGTTCTGGAGTCGCGTGCTTCGGCACTCGATACCTGGCAGGGCACCGTCCGCAACACCGCTTCCGGCCGTGCCCAGGCCAAGATCTTCGCGGTCTGCATCAAGCAGCAGACCGGTGATGAAGGTGGCCACCACCACAACCTGCTGGTCAGCGACCCGGTTACCGTCACAACGTCGGTGGCTGCCGGCAAGACCACCAGGACCCTGCAGTGCGGTCCCGGTCAGGTTGCGATCCAGCCCGGTTTCATCGCTTCTGTTCCCGGCCATCTGGTCTACAGCCAGCCGGAAGGCAATGGCTGGAAGTTCGTCTATGACACCGACGCCAGTGGCACGGCTTCTTTCTCGATCCGCTGCATGACACGCCAGGTCGAGGTCGTCAACGGTCACACCCACGATCTTGCTCTGGAGCGGATCTGGACCGAAGCCACCGTTCAGCCCGGTCAGGTGAACGAAGCTCAGCTGACCTGCCCGGACGGCAGCAAGGGCATTGTTGCCGGCTGGGACCTGGATGACGGCCTCGTTTCACTGGGTAACGATCCGCGTCCGGTGACCAGGGCCTTCAAGCTCTACAACCCGACCGATCATGCCCTCAAGGCCAGACTCAGTCTGCTCTGCCTCGGCAACCGGACCGGTGGTGAGCATCTGCCACCCAGAACGATCGTCAACACCGCGGCAATTTCCACTTCGACACTGGAATTCAACACCGGGAACAACAGTTCCACGGCTACCGTCGCAGCGGAAGACACCGACAACTACACCCCGATTGTTGATGATCCGACACCTGACAAGCCGACCCCGAACAACCCGATCGCAACCACGATCGTCGGGAAGGGTGTCTCCTATTCGGCCCGCGGAGTCACTTTCACCATCAATTGCTCCGGTCCCTGCAGCGGCACCGCGAAGCTGTTCACGACCAAGAAGTTGAAGGCCAAGGGCAAGAAGTACCGCAAGGGTACTGTGCTTGCTGCCAAGCGGTACTTCATCGGCCAGGCCGGGACCAGGAAGGTCACGTTGAAGGTCAGCGGCAAGGGCCGCAGGATCCTGAACAGCGGCAAGGCTAAATTTGCATTGCTGAAGTTGAGTGGAGGGACCAGCAAGGTAGTGAAGGTCGGCCGACGCTAGTCGACGGTCTCACGCCAGGTAGGGGAAGCCCCGGTCGAAAGGCCGGGGCTTTTTACTTGCAGGGTTTGAGCTGAACCGTTTGAACTGATCCGTTTGAACTGATCGGTTTGAGCTGATCCGTCCGGATCACACCAGACCGGGCTACTTCAGAACTTCGAGGTCGCTGGCCAGCTCGGTCTTGCCGTCTCGCTGGAACTGGACGTCGATCGTCTCATCCTTGTTGTAGAAGCCGACAACGCCAAGCAGCATGAACAGTTTGCGGCGACCGGCTTTTGTCTCCTTGATGATCTCCCTGGTGAACAGGATCTCGTTGCCACGCAGGGTGTAATCCTCACCCGTGGTCTGGGAGATACCGTTGATGAAGACCACAATCGGCTGCTCGGCACCCTCGGGGAGGGTGACCCTGCGTCCCGCGGCGTAGGAGCCTTTGGGGACCTTCTGCTCTGTCGGGGGCTGGTCGGTCATTCGCTCAGGAACATTTTTAGTGATTTCATCGCTTCGGCGAGGTCCGAGCCGTCGAGTTGCTGGCGACGGACCCCACCGGCGTAGGGAATGACGGAAAGGTCTCCCTGGATATCGAGGCCCGCGGTTGCAGGACGGAACATGCCCTTGCCGGTGATCTCTATCCGCGCATTCACGATGCTGGCTGGCTCATAGTCGCGGATTGCGGAGACCTTCTTCAGCGGTCCTTCGGCGATCACCTCATCAGCAGCTCGCCGGGCCGCAGCGATTGCCTCGTCGAGGTCATCAAAGCGCTCGCGTGACACATCGGAGCCGTGACGTACTGTCAGCTTCCAGTTGGACAAGAGAGGAGATCAGCCTGCCGGCAGTTGCCGTCGGCTCAGGAAGGCCGGGTGGCGGGGCCTGAAATCCGTTCGTTGCCCTTGCGCTCCCCGAGCGGGATGTAATCCGCTTCACGAGCACCGGTGTAGATCTGGCGCGGCCGGGAGATCTTCTTGTCCGGATCATCGGTCATTTCGAGCCACTGGGCGATCCAGCCTGCGGTCCGGGCGATTGCGAAAATCACGGTGAACATTCCCGGGGGGATTTTCAAGGCTTCGTAGATGATTCCCGAGTAGAAATCCACGTTCGGGTAGAGCTTGCGCGAAGTGAAAAACTCGTCGGCGAGGGCCTGCTTTTCAAGTTCTGTCGCGATCTCGACCAGCGGGTTGTATTCGGTGGCCTCGAAAACTTCATCAGCGTGGCTCTTGATGATCCGGGCGCGAGGGTCGTAGTTCTTGTACACCCGGTGACCGAAGCCCATCAGTTTCTCTTCGCGGTTCTTCACCTTTTCAAGAAAGTCAGGGATGTTCTCGACCTTTTCGATGTGGCGCAGCATCTTCAACACGGCCTCGTTGGCACCGCCATGGAGCCGCCCGTAGAGCGCGGCAATGCCGGCGGCGACCGCCGAATAGGGATCGACGTCAGAGGATCCCACGCCCCGTACGGCGCTGGTGGAACAGTTCTGCTCGTGGTCCGCGTGAAGGATGAAGAGCACATCGATGGCCTTGGCGAGCCGTGGGTCCGGCTCGTACTTGGTTTCGGTCATCTTGAACATCATCGCGAGGAAGTTCTCCGGGTAGGAGAGGTCGTTGTCAGGGTAGACGTAGGGGAGACCAAGGTTGTGCCGGTAGGAGAACGCGGCGAGGGTTGGCATCTTGGCGATCAGCCTGATCGTCGCCAGATAGCGCTCGATCGGGTCGTTGATCTGGTTGGCATCCGGGTAAAAGGTGGAGAGGGCGCCGGTTGAAGCGAGAAGCATCCCCATCGGATGTGCGTCGTAACGGAACCCCGCCAGGAACTTCTTTATGTCCTCATGGACGAATGTGTGGTGGGTCACGTCATGGACCCAGGCCTCCAGCTGCGGACGGGTTGGCAGTTCACCGAAGACCAGCAGGTAGGCGACCTCAAGGTAGGTCGAATGCTCGCAGAGTTGTTCGATCGGAATGCCACGATGTTGCAGGATCCCTGCTTCGCCGTCGATGTAGGTGATCGATGAGCGGCAGGAGGCCGTATTGGTGAACGCCGGGTCGAAAGCCATCATCCCGAAATCGTCTTCATGGACCTTGATCTGGCGCAGGTCCAGAGCCTTGATCGTGTCGTCCTCGATCGGGAGTTCGTAGGTCTGCCCGGTCCGGTTGTCGGTGACCGTGAGAGTGTCGTTTCCGACGGCTACGTCGCCTTCCTCACTTCCGGCGGTCGCTTCGGTCTGCTGTTCGGTCCCCATGCTTCTCCTCGAATACTGATCTCTTTTCTCTGTCCAGAGCAGTATTTCAGTTCGGCATATTCAGACCGAGAAGTCGGTCATTGATCGGAGTGCTTCAAGGCGGGCTTCGATTTCATCCCGGGTCAGGCGACTGACTCTCTCCGTTCCGAACTCCTCGACGTTGTAGGAGGCGAGGACGGTGCCGTAGCCCATCGCGGTCCTCAGGGTCTGCTGATTGATTTCTTCGGCTTCGCCGTCGATATAGCCGAGAAAGCCACCCGCGAAAGAGTCGCCTGCCCCGGTCGGGTCGCGCACGTCTTCAAGCGGGAAACCGGGAAGGGCGAAAAAGCCACCCGGCGTGAAAAGAGCAGCGCCGTATTCACCCTGCTTGGCGATAACCGCACGAGGACCCATTGCCATTACTGCGGCTGCCGCCCGGGCAAGGTTCGGTTCCCCCGTAAGTTGCCGGATTTCGGCATCGTTGATCAGCACGCAATCCACCTCGGATATCGCCTGGATGAGCGAATCCTTCGCGATGTCAATCCAGAGATTCATGGTGTCGAGGCCGACGAAGCCGGCATCACCACACTGGGCCCGGACCTGACGTTGGAGATCAGGCTGGATGTTCGCCAGAAAAAGCATGTCGGCAGCGGTCGAAGCCTCGGACAACTTCGGCTGGAACTCGCCGAAGACATTCAGACGGGTGTCGTCAGTGTGGGCAGTATTGAGATCGAACTCGTAGTGACCCTTCCAGAAGAACGTTTCGCCCGGCACCCGTTCGATGTCATCGGTGATAACCCCGCGGTTCTCGAGCACTTCGAGTTCGGTCTGGGTGAAATCGTCACCTACTGGCCCCACAACGCGGACATCGGTGAAGAAGCTGGCAGCAAGGGAAAAGTGGACTGCGGACCCGCCCAGCATGCGATCACGCTCCCCGAAGGGGGTGCTCACAGCGTCAAAAGCGATCGATCCAACCACGGTCAGAGACATGCCCGGAATCGTATCCACCAGCGTGAGAAGATGGTTTGGTGAAAGCGATCCAGATTGAGGAATTCGGCGGGCCGGAGGTCATGAACCTGGTCGAGTTGCCCGAACCGGTGCCCGCCGAAGGCGAATCGCTGATCAACGTTCGTCGCACCGGAGTCAACTTCTCCGACACCCACATCACAAAAGACCAGTATGTGGCCAGACAGAAGCTTCCGCTCGTGCCCGGAATCGAGTTCATTGGAGTCGACGCCGGCGGCAGACGGGTGGCTGCGGTGGTGCCACACGGGGCCTACGCCGAAAAGATCGCTGTGCCGGAGTCAAATCTCGTCGCGGTCCCGGATGGCGTAAGTGACGAGCAGGCGGCCGGCGTTCTGATCCAGGGTGTGACCGCAGACGCGGTCCTGCGGATTTCCGGCTGCCTGAAGCCGGGCGAGACGGTCGTGATCGGGGCCGCGGCCGGCGGTACAGGCAGTCTCGCCGTCCAGTTGGCCCGCTCAATGGGTGCGGGACGGATCATCGCACTGGCCTCCGGCGAGGAGAAAAAGCAGCTGGTGCTCGCTCTTGGTGCCGACCGGGTGATCGACTCACGGAGCGACGATCTCGGCGAGGAAGTGCTTGATGCCGCGGACGGAAAAGTCGATGTCGTGCTCGAGATGGCGGGTGGTGATTCCTTCGACCAGTTGCTCGAAACGCTCGGTCCTTTCGGCCGCATGGTCGTGGTCGGAATTGCCACCCGTAAGCAAAATGAGATCAGGACTGGCAAACTGCTGAAACACAGCCTTAGTGTTACCGGCTTCTGGCTGATGCACCTGCTGGCCCGTCCGGAACTCGCCCGCGACTCGATCGACCGGGTTTTCGGGGCCACCGCCCGCGGTGACCTGAAAGCCGTGTTGGGCGGAACGTACGGCCTTTCAGAAGCCCGGCAGGTCCATCGTGACATCGCCGGGCGCAAGACCGTCGGCAAGCTGCTGCTGGACCCAAGTAGATGACAGAAAACAAAGAACAGACAGAAGAGACACTTTTCAGGGATCTCGGGCTGAACCCCGAGATCCAGCAGGCGATCGACGAGATCGGCTTCGAGAAGCCGAGCCCGATCCAGGCCGAAGCGATTCCGGAGCTGCTGAACGGCCATGATGTGATCGGCCAGGCTCAGACCGGGACCGGCAAGACGGCGGCCTTCGGCCTGCCAATGCTGCAGTACCTTGATCCAGGGAACGACGAGGTGCAGGCGGTCGTGCTGACCCCCACCCGTGAGCTCTGTATCCAGGTCACCCAGGCGCTCCGGTCATATGCGGAGCACCTCGACATTGAGATAGTCGCTGTTTTCGGTGGGGCTCCGATTCGCAGCCAGCAGGCGCAGCTCCGTTCCGGCGCACATGTGGTCGTAGCGACCGTGGGCCGGATGAAGGACCTGATCTCCCGTCGTTCGCTGGTCCTGACCGCGGCCCGGTTCGTGGTTCTCGACGAGGCCGACGAAATGCTTGACCTGGGCTTTCTCGAGGATGTCGAAAAGATCCTCCGGATGTGCCCCAGTGGCCGGCAGACAGCACTTTTCTCGGCCACGATGCCTCCGCCCATCAAGCGTCTCGCCGACACCTTCATGTACGACCCGGTGGTCATATCGATCACTCCGAAAACTCTCACCGTGGATGCGATCGAACAGGCTTTTGTTGAAGTTTCCGGGCGTGAAAAGGTCGAGAAGCTGGTGAAGGTGGTCAAGGCGGAGGATCCCGAGCAGGCGATCCTTTTCTGCCGGACAAAGATCGGTGCTTCAAGGCTCGAAAAGGACCTCAAGAATCGTGGACTGGATGTCAAGGCCCTACACGGTGATCTCAGCCAGGGTGTCCGGGACGGTGTGATGCTCGCCTTCAAGAACCACAGGTGCAAACTTCTGGTTGCCACCGATATCGCTGCCCGCGGACTCGATGTCGATCACGTCACCCATGTCATCAACTACGACATTCCGAACTCTTCCGAAACCTATGTTCACCGGATTGGCCGCACTGGCCGGGCGGGTCGCACGGGTCGGGCAATCACTTTCGTCACCCCGGATCAGCGCCGGGACCTCGAACAGATAAAGGCCGATGTAAAGGCGTCCATCTCGGAGTGGGAAACGCCGGAAGACCGGATCGAACACGCCCGGCCGCCCCGCCGCAAACGCAGGGGTCAGGAGGCGGCACCGCTTGATGAGCAGCCGACGGTCGCGGTCGAGAAGGTCGGGGAATTCGACGAGGTTGTGGAAGTTCCGCTGGCATCAGATCCTGACCAGCAGCAGGAAAGTGTCCCTGAAGTTGCCGACGGGGAGGTCAAGCTTTTCGTGAATCGTGGTGCCCGGTCCGGAATCACCGAGGAAGATCTCAGGTGGGCTCTCCGGGAAGGCGCAGTTCTCAGCGAGGATCAGGTAGCAGACGTCCGGGTTCTCGACCGATTCTCATTCGTCGAAGTCGATGGTGATATCGCTGAACGGACCGTGGAGTTCCTGGACGGAACCAGGCTCAAGGGCTCCGGCATCCGGGTTGAGATCGCTCGCAACTGAGCCGTGACCATGTTTACCGCCTGAATCCTCTGGTTCATTGCGGTCGCGGCGACCGTCTGATTCAGAAGGCCAGCGGCCCGGCGAACCGGGGTCCGGCGTTCATTCGTGAACCAGGCGGCTGATCGCTATCAGGAGCGGCTCGAACTCGATCGGCTTCGCGAAGACGGCGTCGGCCTTCCGCCGCTCATCGGGACGCAGGTCCTGGGCGGTCACGAGTATGACCGGCAGTTCTCCGTGGCGTTCGCGAATTCGATCCAGGGTTTCCAGGCCGTCGAGGCCCGGCATTGTCACGTCGGCCAGAACCAGATCCGGCAGCCTGGCATCAAGTTCCTCCAGAGCATCGATTCCGTTCGACACCACGTCAACCTGGTGCCCGGCCATTTCAAGTCGCCTCCTGAGCAACAACGCAATGGCCGGGGAATCCTCAATGACGAGAATCCGGTTCAAATCGGACCGGGGTCACCCGGTGTCAGTGCTGTCCGGAAAGTGACCGGGAACCAGAGGGTGAAGCGGGTTCCCTCGCCCGGAGTGGAATCGACGGTGATCTCGCCACGATGCAGCTGGATCAGAAGTTTCGTCACCGAAAGACCGATCCCGGATCCGGTGCGGTCACCTGTGGTCGCCGCTCCACGCCGGAATGTTTGAAATGCCTCCTCGGGCGGATCGAACGGCAGACCGTCGCCATCATCGCTCACCTCGATCGCCAGCCGGTCCCCGACGATTCCGGCTTTGACTTTGATCGCGGTGCCGCCAGGGTTGTGGGTGGATGCATTGTTGATCAGATTGGAGATCATCTGGGTTGTGCGAGCTTCATCGGCCTTGATCAACGGCAGGTCGTTTTCCACTTCGCAGGTCAAGGTCTGACCTCGCTCCTCGATCGGGCCGCGGAGGGCCGCGACGACGGAATCGAGTGCTTTCCCGGGGCTGACATCGCAGATGTTCAACCTCAACTCGCCGAAGCTGTTGCGGCTCAGGTCGAACACATCATCAACAAGCACAGCCAGATGCCGGGCGGTGGTTTCAATCTGCCTGGTGGCTTCGACCTGCTCGGGGGTCAGGTTGGTGGTGTCCATGTTCAGGATCTCCGAGAATCCGGTCAAGGTGGTAAGCGGCCCTCGGAGCTCGTGGGATGCGGCCATGGTGAAGGCGGCCCGTCGTGCGTTCATGTCCCCGTTCCAGTCGGTTTTCCAGAACGTCATTGAGTGTTCACCGTGGTCGTTGGTACCGGGCCAGGCCAACCAGTGGTGTTCGGTACCCCCGGGTTCCGCCGGGAAGGTCGTGATTTCTCCCCGGATCAGCAGGCGGTCGACCATTTCACGATGCGTCAGACGTTCCAGCGCCGGTCTCAAGACCACCCCTGGCCTCAGAGAAGGAGCATGGTCGGACACGAACCGGTTTGTCTGGAGAATCACGCCCTCTCTGTTCAGCGTGATCAGCCCGAGAGGCATCGCGTCGATAGAACGCCGAAGCAAACCCGCGTCGTCCTCCGGTAGCCCGTCCCTGAACTCCATGGAGGGAGATTAGAGGTTGTCCCGAAATGACTCCGGGCCGTGGGAGTCTGGCTGTGGGAGGCGCCATCCGGCAGGCGTCCCTCGTAGTCTGTCGATCATGAACTTCCAGACCGATGGAATCTCGCAAGGTCCGCTGGAGGAATGGTTCCGGGAGCGGGTGATCGATCTCGAGCCACCCCTGGATTACGAGAAGATCCATGGCGGCATGTCGAACCTCACCTACCTGGTCACCGACCAGAGCGGGGCACGGTGGGTGCTGAGGCGTCCGCCACTCGGCAAGACACTCGGGTCAGCGCATGACATGGGAAGGGAAGTCAAGGTCGTGACCGCCCTGGAAGGTACCGGTGTCCCGGTGCCGCCGGTAGTCGGGTATTGCGAGGATCCGGAGGTCACGGGTGCGCCGTTTTACGTCATGGAGTTCATCGAAGGTCCGGTGATTCGGGGGCCCGAGCAGGCAGCGGCTTTCCCCGGCAAAGAACAGCGAAGCCGTCTCGGTGAAAGCCTTATCGAAACCATGGCCCGGATCCATTCGGTCGACCTGACCGATGTCGGACTGGCCGACCTCGGCCGGCACGACGGATACGTCCAGCGCCAGCTCAAGCGCTGGTCGGGCCAGTGGGAGAAATCGAAAACCCGCGACCTTCCCCTGATCGACGAAGTCCACAGTCGTCTGGTCGAGCTGGCCCCGCCGCAGTCGGCCACCACTCTGGTTCACGGTGACTACCGGCTGGACAACGTGATCTACAGCCCGTCCGGCGAGGTGGCAGCGGTGGTTGACTGGGAGCTCTGCACGATCGGGGATCCACTGGCTGATCTCGGGCTTCTGATGGTTTACTGGCGTGAATCCGGGGATCAGCCGATTCCGCTGATCACGCCCGCCACGGTCGAGCCGGGGTTTCCGAAACGCGAAGAACTGGCCGCTCGTTACGCGGAGATCACCGGCCGGGACATCTCGGCGCTCGACTATTTCGTCGCGCTCGGTTTCTGGAAGCTCGCGATTATCGCCGAGGGGGTCCTGGCCCGCTTTGCCGCGGGTCAGTACGGCGAGGATGTCAGTGAAGTCGTTGAGCGCTCAAAGGCGACGATCGACCTGCTGGTCACCCAGGCCTCACGAGCGATCGACCGCTCCGCCTGAGGTCAGGCCGTCTCCGAAGCAGCACGCTTCTTCAGGAAGCGTCCCACTTCCCTTCTCGCAATTACCATTTTGTGGACCTCGTCCGGGCCGTCGGCGAGCCGGAGGGTACGGCTGTAACGCCACATTGCGGCGAGCGGCGTGTCCTCTGTCATGCCGAGCGCGCCGTGGACCTGGATCGCACGATCGAGCACGTCCATGACCATGTTCGCGGCAACCACCTTGATCATTGAAATCTCCTGGCGGGCAGCCCGTTTGCCGATCGTGTCCATCTTCCAGGCGGCGTTGAGTGAAAGCAGCCTCGCCTGGTCGATCTCCATTCTCGATTTCGCAATGAAATCCTGAACGAACTGCTTGTCGGCCAACGGTCCACCGAAAGCCTCCCGGTCCGCTGCCCTCAGGCACATCATTTCCAGGGCCCTTTCAGCAGTACCGATCGCCCGCATGCAGTGGTGGATGCGGCCGGGGCCAAGCCGGTCCTGGGCGATCAGAAAGCCGGCTGCGCGGGTACCGAGCAGGTTCGCTTCGGGCACCCTGCAGTCGCGATAGATGATCTCCGCATGGCCCGGCCCCTTGTCGTGGCCCATGACCGGCACCGGCCGGACCAGGTCGAAGCCGGGGCTGTCAACCGGCACGATGATCATCGAGGCATTCGCGTACGGGTTATCGCTTTGCTCGGTGTTCACCATCGCGATCGCGAACTCGGCCCCGACCGCACCCGACGTGAACCACTTGTGGCCGTTGACGATCCATTCGTCGCCTTTGAGTTCGGCCCGGGCAGCCAGACCGGTCGGATCGGAACCGGCGGTGTCGGGCTCGGTCATCGAGAAACAGCTTCGGATGTCGCCGTTCAGGAGAGGCTCGAGGTACTTCGACTTCTGCTCATCGGTGCCGTGCTCAAGGAGGATTTCCATGTTGCCGGTATCCGGAGCGGAGCTGTTGAAGGCCATCGGGGCACAAAGCGGACTGCGTCCCATCTCTTCACAGAGAAAGGCGTATTGCCAGTTGTTGAGGCCGGCTCCGTATTCCTCGTCCGGGAGGAAGAGGTTCCAGAGACCCTCCGACCTGGCCTTTTCGCGGATCTCGACCAGGGCGGCCGGATAGGCGACACCGGGCTTGACTTCGTCATCGAGCGCCTGATGCAGCTCTGCTTCCCGCGGGAAGATGTGCTCGTCCATGAAAGAGCGGACACGTTCGAGGAGACCTTCAACTTCAGCACCTGCTTCGAAATCCATGGGTCGGACGCTACTACCCGGAGAAGTGTTGCAGCAGGTGAAGGTCGGCCCGAGAGGCGGAGCCCGGTCTTGCCGGCGGGCCTCCGGACTCAGACCCGGTGGTAACGGGCGAAAAGGTCGCCTTCGGATTCGTTCAGCGTTTCAAGCTCGAAATTGACATGGCCAGGCAGGTTTGCCTCGAGAATCCGGGGGGCGTCTCCCCCGGTCGCCACGGGGGTGGTGGTCAGGAACAGATCGTCGACCAGATCACCAGCCAGTAACTGGCCGAAGAGACTAGGCCCTCCCTCACAGAGCAGGCAGCGAACCCCTTCCTCTTGACGCAGTCTCTTCATGACTTCGCGCAGGTCGAGCAGGCCGTCGATTTCGACCAGATCAACCGGAGTCAAGGTTTCAGGCATCGAATTCTTGTGGGTGAAGATCATCACCCGGCCGTGGCCGCTGGTGAAGAGCGGAGCATCGAACGGCAAGTCAAGGTTACCGCTGACGATCACGGCGAGAGCATCGGCTTCCAGTCCGTTCTGCTTCCGACGTTCCCGGTGCTGCGGCCGGGAGGAAATCCGGCCGTAGCGCTCCGACCGCATCGTGCCACCTCCGATCATGACCGCGTCGAAACGACTCCTCAGGCCAAGCAGGTGAGCTGTGTCGGCCTCCGAGCCGAGACTCTTCGAGCTGCCGTCAATCGCCGCCCTTCCGTCGATTGTGGAGATCATGTTCACCGCCACCCACGGTCGGTCGTCGTGGGCCCTCTCCCAGGGGCGGTACCTGTCAAGTTCGGAGTCGAGGTCGGTCGGACCAGGGTCGGGGATCAGGCGGCGCATTCCCTCAGGTTACCCCCGGACCGGAACGTCAACGGGAGGTCCGGACGGGTCCGGTCAGGAGTAGTCGTGCCAGCCTTCGAAATCCCGGCCGGACCATTCCTTCAACCCGGCCACATCCTCACGGAAGTGACCTTTCAGGGTTTCCATCAGATCATCCGGAATCTCCGGTTTGGGGGCCGGGGGCTTGTCCGGGTCATGGACAACCTTTTCGACCATCCAGCGCATCGACTCGGGTAGCCGGTCGAAGTTCCGGTCAAATGCCCGGAAGCCGGGAAGTTTGATCAGCTTCTCCATGAACTGGTACTTGTCGTCATGTTTGGCCGAGGATTTCTCCCACTGGCGGTCCCACTGCTCGGAAGTGAAGTTCTCGTCAACGCCAAGGAAAGTGAAGGCCTGCCGCATGGTCGCGTCCCGTTCGCGCCCGAGATCCTCCTGGGTGATGATTTCGATCTGGTCGCGGTCGAAATACTCGAGGTAGGGCTGAAGCTGCATCCAGTACTGGGAACGCTGGATGTACGCAGAGTCAGCCTGCTCGAGGGTCGGGGCGAACTCGCGGGTCTCGTAGCCGGCACCGGTCGCGTGGACCCAGTGGGAAAGGATCCGCTTGATTGGATCGCGGACCATGTAGATCAACTTCACATCGGGGACATGCTTGCTGATCCGTTCGGCAACCCCGTTGAAACGAGGGCGGTTCGTGTAGTGGGGGGAGGACTCGCCGTTGATCTTCACCGAGCTGTCAAAGCGGTTCTCGTACCAGTCGAAACCGAGATCCCAGTTCTGTTCGGCGGCAAAGAAGTTGAGTTCCTTCGGCTTCGACATGTGGATTTCGGGGTGAAGGCCCAGGTAGTGATGAATCGAGGTCGTTCCACACTTGAGGCCACCGATGATGATCATGTTCGGCAAGGTGGCCGTCTTGCTCTTCCGGCGTGGGAGCCGGCGGTTGCGATCCGCCGTGAATCGCTCGCGTGCGCGCGAGCACATGGCGTCGTCAGCCGGGTCGTAGGTGGCCTCGGGGGCGGTCACGTTTGTATCGGGTGTTTTTGACACGGCCGAGTAGTGTAACCGGGAATGACCGATCCGATCCTTGCCGCGTCTCTTGCGGCCTCTCCTCCGGAAGTTGGCATTCGGAAGCTCCCGTGGCGCGGACCCTCCGGCGAACGGCCGGACCTGCCGATCCCCCCGGCCCGTCAGCCGCTGTTCCACAAGGGGCTCATGCGCAAACGCTGGCGATACGTCGGCTTGTACGGAGATGAAGTGATGCTGTGCGCGGGCGTGGTCCGGATCGGAATCTTCAACCACACGTTCTGGTCAGTCTGGGACCGCAACGCGGCTGGAGGGGAAGGCCGGGTCTTCGAGCACACCCACCTGCGCCCTGGCCGCCCGGAGGTGATCCTCGACGGACCGCGGGTCCAGGTCAGGAGCGCCGAAGTCGAGGCGGATCTTCGTTTTGGCGAGATTGAACCGATCGAAGTGGTCAGTCCGAACGGCCGTGGCTGGGGATGGACCCGCAAACGGGCCGGTGTGCCGGTCAACGGCCGGATTACAGCGGGCGATCGTTCCTTCAACGTGAGTGGATTCGGGGTCGACGACGAATCGGCCGGGTATCACGCCCGCAAAGTGAGCTGGTTCTGGTCGGCGGGAATAGGAGTGGCTACAGATGGCCGGGCCCTGGGCTGGAATCTGACCGAGGGGATAAACGATGCGCCGACTTGCAGCGAACGGGCGGTCTGGGTGGATGGTGTTCCCCGCGAACCGGCTCCGGTCCGGTTTGACGGACTCGAGGCAGTGAGCTTTTCTGATGATGCCGAGCCAGGGCTCCGGTTTCATTTCAGCGGTGCTGAACGCCGGCGCAATGACAACTTCGGGTTGATCCGGTCTGACTATGTGCACCATTTCGGTGAGTTCAGGGGTCGGCTCGACGGCATCGAACTGGCCTCCGCCGCCGGCGTGATGGAAGAACACAAGGTCACCTGGTGAGGGCGTCAAGAACATCCGCCTCAAAGACGTGGACCAATTCAGGGCTCTGGCTTGGGATGGGCAGGGCTCTGGCATGGGGTGGAACCGGCCCCGGGAGGAACCTGCCCAGGTTCTAGGTTGACCAGCCCCCGTAGACCGGCCTGACTTTCCAGCGCCAGGGTGGTTCGTCCCCGGCGGGCAGGTCATAGTGGTTTCGGCCCGGCAGGATCTCAAGCGGCACCAGTCGTGGACTGTCCTGAAGCAGGACCCGAGTGCCCGAAGCTGCCTGGATCTCCTCCGGGCCGGCCTTGCGCTCAACCAGCTCCCAGCCGATCGAAGGCCGGTAGAACCAATACTTGATCGTCCAGCCCTCACTGGCTTTGAGTCTCCGGACTTCCGTGAACAGGGTCAACCTCCGGTTGGAGGTGGTCAGCCGGTCGTCACCGGCCGGAACCGCGCAGCCCGGCCGTTGGCAGTAACGGAAATCGACCGGCCCGAGCAGCACCCCGCCCGGTCTGGTGACCGAGGTCGGGTCCGGGGCGAGCCAGCGAACGGCCCGGGCCAGATCCCAGCCGTAGGCCGAAACCGTCGGGTGCTGGCGGCACACCCCTGGTTCACGGGGTCCACACGCAATGCGGTTGGCGATCCTTGTTCCGAGCCCATGGCCGGGCCTGTCACCGGCACCCGCCAGGTAGGCAGCCCCCAGCACGGCTAGCAGCATCGCGAGCATGAGAATGATCCCGATCTGCTCGACGGTCGCGGAACCCCGGGTCTCTGAGGGCCGAAAAAGGGACATATGAAGAAGCTAGGGAGGATCTGCTCAACTGTGGCTCGACAGACGCAACGATTCCGTTACAGACCGCACCCGAGGACCCCGGACCGCTAGATTGGACCCATGGAAGGTTCCCCATTCAACATGTTCGGAGACCCCGACGAGCTGCGTCAGCGGATGCAGGAGATGGCCGATCAGATGCAGTCCTCGCAGGAGGTTGCCTGGGCCGATAATGCAATCCGGCTCGCGGTCGAGATGACCGTCGCGTCGATCGCGAGACTTGACCTTTCCGGCAGTTCGGACGAGCAGGCGATGCAGGTTCGTGACGCGATCCGTGTCGTCTTTCCCGAGGCTGTCACCCTGGTCAGGGAAGCCCGCCAGGGACTCCGCTGAACGATCTCGCCTTCACCGACCGGGGGAACGGCCCGCCGGTTCTCCTGGTCCACGGGACCGGCACTGACTCGTCCGTCTTCGATGACGTATCCGGGTCCCTGACGGACAGATGGCGTTTGATTACCCCGGACCGCCGGGGCTGGGGCAGGTCAATCCCGGATTCGGAGTACCGCCGTACATCGATCGCCGAGCAGGCGATCGAACTTGCCCCGCTGCTGAAACAGGCCGGGGCCTCGCCCGCGACTGTCATCGGCCTCGGTTTCGGGGCGGTCGTCGCACTCGAACTGGCCCTCGCGGATCCTGAACTTGTCGCACGGGCTTTCCTGATCGAACCGCCGGTACTGGGGGCGATCAGCGCCGCCAATGAAGGCATGTCAGCCGATGTCGAGGCAATCCGGGCTGCGGCGGAAGAAGGAGGAGAGGAAGCGGCCTACCGGCTCTTTCTTTCGGGCGCTCTTCACACCCTCGGGGCCGGAGCCGAACGCTGGAGCGAGCATGCAGACAGGGGACCGGCGGCCGCCCGTTCATTTCTGGTCGAAGTGCCTGCCGTACCGGCCTGGCCGCTCGATCCGGTCCGCCTCGCCGCGCTTGAATCCGAAGTCATCGTTGTGACGCAGCCCTCGACTCCCGCCTTGCTCGGGCGGGCAGCGGAAACCGTGGTTGATCGAGTCCCGGGGGCGGGGGCGATGCACACGAGCCGTGACGGAACCGCGGCAATTTCCGCGATGCTCGACGGACCGCTGCCCTGGGAGTGAATCAGAGACGTTCCTTCAACCGGTACGACTGCCACAAGGCAGGCGGCGACAGGTAGCGGTGGTTCAGAGGGCCTGAATCCGGATGCGGGCGGAACCGCCGCGGCGGAAAAGGATGCCGATCAACTCCAGCGGTACCGCGACGATGAACGCCGGAACTGCGACCACAACCGAAATGAACCAGTCCAGGCCCCGCTTCCAGCGTCGATCGGCCGTTACCCCGTGAGCCTTGCCGAAAGCCCCGAGAGCAACATTCTGGCCGAAGGTGAACAAGTTAAGTCCGGACTGCCACATTGTCGCAATGCCTCTGAGGGGGCGCCAGCCGGTTGCTGACACGATCTGGTCACGGACGGCTATAAGGCGGACCACTGATTCAGGCGTGAAGCGGTACCGGCGTTCGGTGCCGAGTCCGGTCCATGCCCCGCCTGTAAGCCAACAGTTCAGGGAAGAACGGTTGTCGAACAGGTACGACCCGTCCGCGTCTCGATCCGAGTCCAGCTCCGCGAGTGCATCCCCGGCGGTCCCAGGGTCAAAAAGAAACTCACCGGTTTCACTGGTGGAAAGGCGGGTCGAGGACCCCGGCGAAGCACCTTCCTTCTCCGCTTCACCGGCGCGAGCCGGAAAGTGAAACCGCTCACCAAAGCTCAGGACTCCGAGACCGCAGGCCTCACAACGATGGGCGATCCCGGTTCCGACCGGCATTCCGACCCAGGGAAAGAGCGGCTCCGAGCAGGCAGGGCAAGGCGGATTGTCCGGTCCGGCTCCGGCTTCGAGAGGTACGTGAGGGAGGTTGATGGTCACGGTCGGTGTAGCGTATCCACGCGATGAGTTCGTCTGTATCCCCGGAAGATCCGCTTGGCAGCAATATCGAATCGGCGATTGTCGCGGTTTCGCCGCTGCTTGACCTGGTCCTTGCGGTCGGCGAACGCATATCGCGGATCGCCGAACCCGTTGATTATGAGTACTACCCGGTCCATGATGAAGACGAGGACATCCCCGAGGGCTGATCGTCTATAGGCTTGCCCGGCCCTCGGGCCCTGACGATGATCACCAAGACGCAGATACTCGCGCGCGAGAAGAAATGGACTCTGCTGGCCGGAATTGCTTCCGTAGCTGGTGTGGCGATCATTCTCGCGACCTTCTCCGGTTCGGCCGCTGCCGTACGCGCTTCTGCCGGTCTGGCCGAGGAACTGGTCCGGATTGAGGGTGATCGTTCCGGCATGCTGGTGGCCAGCATCGGCCAGCTAATCGGCTGGTGCCTGCTGGCGATCCCGCTGGTTTTCATGTTCAAGGCGGCATCGGCCCGGGCCCCGCAGGTCAGGACAGCTCTGCTCGGGGTGATGATCATCGCCCCGCTTCTTCTCGGGATCGGAAGCCTGCTCAGCGCCGCTTCGGTACTCGAAGCCGCAGCGGACTACAAGGATGTCGATCAGGCTGCGATCAGCAAATGTTTTGATGGGAAGGTCGAAGAGGCGACCGGCGAGATCACCGAACAGGAGCGCGAAGACTTTCGCACTGAATGCGAGGACGACGAAGCCTCGGAGATCCGGAGCGACACTTCACTCGCCTCGATCGAAACCGGTATCGGGTTGGCCGGGCTGCTCGGTTTCACCTTCTCGGTGATTTACGTGTCACTCTGGTCAATGCGGACCGGTCTGCTCTCACGCTTCTGGGGTTCACTCGGGATTGCTCTCGGTGCGGTCTTCGCTTTCTTCACCCTATTCACACTGGTCTGGTTCATCTATCTCGGGCTGCTGCTCGCCGGTTGGGTGCCTGGAGGCAGGCCGGGGGCCTGGGCTTCCGGAGAAGCCATGCCCGCGCCCAGACCCGGAGGTCGCGACCCTGACGACGATGTGATCGAGGGCAGCGCCGAGACCATTGATGCTGCTGAACTCGAACCGGGCGAGGGCGAATACGTCGACGCCGACGGACTGGAAGATGAGCAACAGGGTGAACGTCGCAAACGCAAGAAGCGGAGCGACTGAGTCGTCATCTGCGACGATTCGGGGCATGGCCTCGTTTTTGACTGTCGCCGGGTTTCTTGAACTGCCGATAGTCAAGACTGCCCTGCCCGAGCTGGTCGCCGGTGAAGAAGGGATTGACGCCGAGGTACGTTGGGTTCATCCGCTCGATGTGCCTGATGTCTCCGATCTGCTGAGGGGCGGAGAAATGATTCTCACCACAGGTGTCTCGATCGGTGAGGATGCTTCCGCCCAACGTCGCTTCATCCGGGATCTCGAAGCTGAAGGAGCGGTCGGCGTTGCCGTGGAACTCGGTTACACCTGGCACCGTGAACTGCCCAAGGCCCTGGTGGATGAGGCAAACCGCCGCCGCATCCCGATGGTTGCGCTTCGCCGTGGAATCCGATTCGTGGAAGTCTCCGAAGCAGTCAACGGCAGCCTGCTGGATTCCGGCCATGCTTTGGCTCGCCGGGGAGAAGAACTGCACCGCAGCCTGGACCGGCTTGTCCTCGCCGGGGAAGGAGCAGAGGCAGTGCTTTCGGAGGTGTCGCGCCGAATTTCGAATCCGGTGGTGCTGGAAGACGCACGGCGTGAACTGGTTGCAATCGGGTCAGTAACGAAGTCCGAGAATGAGGTGGTTGACACCTGGTCCGGTCTGAAGTGGCCTGATCGCAATTCCGGCGAAGCGGATGGGGCAGCGGCCCATCCGGTGCTGCTGAGGGGACGCAATTGGGGTCGGGTAGTCGCCCTGCAGACCGACAACGAGTTCGACCGTTTCACTCCGATCGCACTTGAGCGTGCCGCTGTCGCTGTCGGGCTTGGCTTGATGAGAGGGGGCGAGGAGGACGAGCTTCGGGCTCGTTCCCGGGGCAACCTGCTGTTCGAGCTGGCTGCCGGTCTGATGGAACCACTGGCCGCGGCACGCAGAGCATCGACGCTTGGCTTTCCCCGCAGACATGGCAGGCTGGTGCCGATAGCGGCGGTGTGGCGCAGTGACACGATTGGTGATGACCAGAGCTTCGAGGAGGCATGGGCTTCGCTTTCACCGGCGATAAGGGCAACTCTGGCGGAACCCGACCGCCCCGCCTTGTTGGGGGCCCGGGGCAATTGCATGCTCGGGGTTCTGGACCGTGGAACGCTTGGGTCCGAATCAGATGACGTCGCCTCGCGAGAGCGACTGGCAAGGCTCTTCGCCGGAGTTCTCGCCCGTCACGAAATCGACCCCGCATCAGTCGCACTGGCGATCGGCGGTGCTTCAGGCAGCTGGGAAGATCTCGCTCCGGCGCTGGTCCGGGCCAGGTTCGCGGCGGAAGCCGGTGCTGCCGGTCCGGTCAGGGCATGGCATGACGCCAGCCGGACAGAAATCGGACAGTTGCTCCTTTCGATTCGGGGTACTCCGGAACTGTCCCGCTTCAGTGACGAACGACTGGGTCCATTACTGGACCTTCCAGGTGAACGGGGCAAGGATCTGCTTGAGACCCTGGAGGTGTTCCTTCACTGTGGCGGTCGGAAAACCGAAGCCGCAGCGATGCTGGGCATTGAACGGCAGTCGCTCTACCATCGGCTTGCCCGAATCGAGGGGTTGCTGGACGTTGACCTCCGGGAAGGCGACACAATCCTCGCTCTGCACCTGGCCGTGATGATCCGGCGGCTGCTTGACCAAAGGACCTGATCCGGAGACGAGGCTTCGGCCGGTCCTGCTAGTCGATTGAACCGGCGATCAGGATGCCGGCCGCCACCCCGGCCGCGGCCGCGAGAACGAACACGGTCAGCACGGCGTTTCGACGATCCGGCTGAATTGCGCGAAGCAGCCAGGGAATTCCGGCCAGTGCGGGGAGTCCCATCAGCGCGAACATGATCCCGCAGACCCACCAGCCGACGGTACTGCCCATACCCTCGGGCGGATTTATCGCGTAGTCGATGAAGTTGTAGCCAAGCGAGATAAACAGGGCGGGCCAGCCGAGCAGCAGGAGCGAGGCTGCACCCCGGGCTGATTTCGCAGCACCCAACATGGCCACGAAAAGACCGATGATCCCGGCCGGGATGCCCGTGAACATCAACAGTTCGGCTCCGTCCGGGCAGTGCTGCTGAATCACATACGGGCCACCTTCGGCGCAGTACCCGCCGACCTCCATTACGTCCCGCATGCCGAACCACAGAGCAGTGATGCCATAGGAGAGCATCGCCATGCCGATGAAGAAGATCAGGTATCCGACGTAGGGCGGGGACTCGTTTTTCGGTATGTGGGCGAGGCGATCGGTGAGATCGGATGGATCAGACACAGCCGGAGCATAGCCGTAAGTTCAGGGGCTTCGGGGGAATCTCAGGGTGGCACCCTGATGTGGGATAGCAGGCGCGGATCGAGACTGCCATCCATGATCAAGAAACCAAACAAGAATCTGCTTCCTGTCGGCCTGCTCGCGCTGATCGCCGGAATTCTCCTGCTCGGTGCGGCCCAGGCCGGTGCCGCGACAATCACGGTCACCACAACGGCCGATGAGAATGCCGCCGCTGTCGACAACGGGCAGTGCTCCCTGCGCGAGGCGGTGTCCGCCGTCAGCACCAATACGGCGGTCGACTCCTGCCCGGCCGGTCAGGCCCATCCGGCAACCGACATCATCGAGCTCGCCTCCGGCGCTCTTTACACCCTGGGTGGTGCCGGCAACGAAGATGGCAACGCTGGCGGTGACCTCGATCTCAGCGGTGGCGGCCCGGTCGAGATCACCGGTGGTTCGGGTTCCCGCGCAGCGATCAACGGTTCGGACATCGATCGGGTGATCTCGAACGGTGGCTGGCTTCCGCTGACCCTGCGGAACATCCGGGTCTATAACGGTGAAACCCACCATCCGGATGCGGTCGGCCGGGGAGGTGGCATCTTCACGAACGGGCATCTGACCCTGATCGATTGCCTGATCGCAGGCAACTCGTCACCTGACGCGAACGGCGGTGGGGTTGGTGGCTATGGATCGGCGACGATCACCCTCGAGAACACGACGGTGAGTGACAACTCGACAGGTGGTTCCGGAGGCGGAGTGTTCGCCCAGGGCTACGTAAAGATCGATGGCAGCACTTTCTCTGGCAACACGGCCAATTCCGGTGGTGGCCTCAGCTCTTCGGGCGGCCGGGTTGAGATCGGCACTTCGGTCTTCTCGAACAACGAAACTCCAAACGTTTCATCCCGAGGTGCGGGGATGGACATCGATTCAATCTCGGGTGCTGGTCCATTCACCATTTCCGACAGCCGGATCCTCAACAACAAGTCAGGTCGCCAGGGTGGTGGCATTTACTTCACCAATGGTGGCGGCGCAACCCTGGTCGTGGAGGACAGCCTGGTCAAGGGAAACACCGCGAAGTCGACGACCAACAACGCGCCGTATGGGGCAGGGATCTCAGTTTCAAGTGGAAACCTGACGCTGAACCGGACCGCAGTTACCGACAACTCGGTGACCTCTGCCCAGACCGGCGTCCGCGGCGGTGGCATCTATCGCTTCAGCCCGACGGGCGAGATGCTGATCACCGACTCGGTGATTGCCAATAACTCTGCCACAACCACCTCGTCCGGAAGCCAGGCGCAGGGTGGGGGGATTCACGGAGCTGACGGTACGATCCGGGTCTTCCGGTCAACCTTCACTGGCAACTCGGTCTCCGCGTCCGGGAGCCATCCCGGCGGGGCGATCTTCTCCGGTCCGAACAACGGGACTGTGAGAGTCACCGGCTCGACCTTCACCGGCAACAGCGCGGGCAGGGGCGGGGCGATCGGTGCCTTGAGCTCCAGCGCCGTGGTCAGTTTCTCCACATTCACCGGCAATTCCGCCGCCCAGGGCGGCACCCTCTACACGCAGGACACCGGCACCCTCGAGATCCGGGGATCGATTGTCGAATCCCAAACGGCCGGCTCCTGCGGCGGCACCGGAATCACATCGGCGGGTGGCAACCTGGCCAGCGATCCGGCCTGCGCTTTCGCCGCTCCCGGCGATCAGGTCGGAGTGGCTGATCTCGGTCTCGGGGTCAAGGCCGTGGAAGCTCAAGTTGGTCCGGGGTCGGACCCGCAGTTCCTCGAGCTCTATCCGCTGTCCGAAACCAGCCCGGCTCGCGATCTGATCGAAGCGGCTGAATGCCTCGATGCCGAAGGAGCGGCCCTGGTTCTCGATGGGCGAGGCAAGCCGCGCCCAGTCGCCGGCAAGTGCGATTCGGGAGCCTGGCAGCACGAAGCTCCGGCCGGACCCACCGGAGACACCGGGTCGACGGGAAGCACCGGCGACACGGGCAGCACAGGAACGACCGGCAGCACGGGCCAGACCGGACCCAGCGGACCAACCGGAGGCAGCGGACCAACCGGCGGCAGCGGACCAACCGGCTCGACCGGACTTGCGAGCTTGATCTTTGGCAGGGCCGAGCTCAACCGCAAGAAAGGCACCGCGACGGTCCCGGTCGAGGTCAACATGGCAGGTCAGCTGCGGCTCAAGGCCAGCAAGGCGGTGAAGGGTCAGCTCCGCAAAGCCGACAGGGCGAAGGTCATCCGGATACCCGTGAAGCTCAAGCCGAAGGCCGCCCGCAAGTTGCGCCGGACCGGCAAATTCAAGGTGACCCTGAAGTTCACCTTCGATCCGGCCGGAACGCCGTCAGTCACCAGGAATCGGCAGCTGACCTTCCGTCGGAAGTAGCCCGGGCTCCAACAGGTCGCCGGCTCAGGCCGGGCCGGCGACCTGGGCCTGAAGCTCCTCGACAACCGACGGGTCACGCAGGGTGCTGACGTCGCCGAGTTCCTTGCCGTCGGCGATGTCGCGGAGCAGACGACGCATGATCTTGCCCGAACGGGTTTTGGGCAGGTCGTCCGCGAAATAGATCGCTTTCGGGCGGGCCAGCTTGCCGATTCGATCGGCCACATGTTCCCGCAGTTCGTCGGTGAACTCGCTGCCGGGAGGAGCTTCGTCATTGGGGGTCGCGAAAGCGATGATCGCCTGACCGGTGAAGTCATCGGGTATCCCGATCACCGCTGCCTCGGCGACATGCGGATGGGAGACCAGCGACGATTCAATTTCCATCGTTGAGAGACGGTGTCCGGAGACATTGATCACATCGTCGATCCGGCCGACCACCCAGAAGTAGCCATCTTCATCGCGACGGGCGGCATCGCCGACCAGGTAGGTCTCCTTTCCGTAGCGGTCCCAGTAGGCGTTGAAGTACCTTTCCGGTTCCTTGAACAGGCTCCGCACCATCGCTGGCCAGGGGCGGGTCAGAACCAGGGTTCCTCCGCCTTCCTCGATCTCGTTTCCGTTGTTGTCATAGATCGCGGCCTTGATTCCGGGGAGGGTGGTCGTGGCCGAGCCCGGCTTGGTCGTAGTGATCCCCGGCAGCGGGGAGATCATCATCGCCCCTGTCTCGGTCTGCCACCAGGTGTCCACGATCGGGCAGCGGCTGCCGCCGATGTGCTCGTGGTACCAGAGCCATGCCTTCGGGTTTATCGGTTCGCCAACCGACCCGAGCAGTCGTAGCGAAGTCAGGTCGTGGGCGGCCGGGAGCTCCTCGCCCCACTTCATGAAAGACCGGATCACGGTCGGGGCTGTGTAGAGGATGGTCACTCCGTAGCGCGCGACGATCTCCCACCAGCGATCACGGGTCGGAAAGTCAGGTGCGCCCTCGAACATGATCGAAGTAGCGCCATTGGCGAGCGGGGCGTAGACGATGTAGGAGTGGCCGGTGACCCAGCCGATGTCCGCCGCACACCAGAACACGTCGTCGGTCTTGAGATCGAAAACCATCTGGTGGGTCGCCGAAGCCTGGGTCAGGTAACCGCCGGTGGTATGGACGATCCCTTTTGGCTTCGCGGTCGAGCCGGAGGTGTAGAGCAAGAAGAGCGGATCTTCGGCATCCATCGGCTCCGGTTCGCATTCCGGGCTGGCCGCAGACAGGGAAGATGCCCAGTCGATGTCACGACCCTGCTTGAGCGGAGGTTCGGTGCCACAGCGGTCGAACACGACCACAAGTTCCATCTCCGGCAGGCTGTCGAGGGCATCGTCGATCGCCGCTTTCATGGGCATCGGTTCGCCGCGTCTGAGAGTGGCATCGGCAGTGATCAGGGCCCTGGCCTCCGAGAACGCCATCCTCTCTCGCAGAGATTCGGCGGAGAACCCGCCGAAGACCACGTTGTGGATCGCCCCGATACGGGTGCAGGCCAGCATCGCGACTGCGGCTTCCGGAACCATCGGCATGAAGATCCCGACTACGTCGCCCTTGCCGATGCCGTTTTCCTTGAGGACATTCGCGAGACGCCTTGTCTGGTCATGGAGCCAGCTGTACGTGACCGAGATTCGTCCCCCGGAATCGCTGCCGACTCCGGTCACCGGCATGTCTTCCGGTCCGGCGTCTTCGGCTTCCCAGTGGTAGGCGATCCGGTCGCCGCGGCCCGCCGCCACATGTCGGTCAAGGCAGTTCGCGCTGACGTTCAGTTTGCCGCCGGCGAACCATGTTGCGTGGGGCGGGTCGCTCCAGTCCAGCACCGTGTCCCAGGGTTCGATCCAGTCGAGCTTTGCGGCCCAGTCAGCCCACCAGCCTTCCGGATCGGCGTCCGCCCGGTCATAGACCTCAGGGTCGTTGAATTCGGCATTCGACGCGAAATCAGGTGGTGGGGGAAATGTCTGCTCGGTCTTGAGCAGAACATCAAGTTCTGACTGATCGGCCATCTGGACTCTCCTCCGGTAGTTCCGGGTTTCCTCGGATGGTCAATGCTAGACCCCGGGCACGAATCGCTCAAACATTGCGGGGTCGGCCACGGACCGTGCCAGTGCCGGATCAGTTTTCGCCGAAGTGAAGTACCCAGATGCGGGCGCCCGGTATCCCTTCAAAACGTCCTTTGATGATCCCCGCCCCGATGTCACTGAAGCCGTCACTGAGGATCGCGGCACGGTGACTCGCGGATTTCATCCAGGCGATGAAGATCGCCCGGGAACGCCCGAGCGAACCGCTACCCCAGGCAATGTTCTCGCCGGTGGCCCAGCCGCCTTCGCCGAGATAGCCGGATTTGCGGATCCAGTAGCCGAAGGGGCGTCCACATGCGGTGTGACTGAACGAGCATCGCAGGATGTCCTGTGCCTTCCGGTTTGCCGACCAGGTCAGCTTGCTCTGGACCCGGTACGCACTGAGGCCCGTCTCCTTCCGGGCGTAGTTGACCATGCAGATCATCGACTTGCGGGCCTTCGTCATCGCCAACCCGCCTCCGCTCGCAGGCTGGTCCGGACAGATCCGGGCCGGCGGGATCAATCCCGCCGCGCCTGCGCCATCAGGGCCGAACGGCAAAAGGGCGACCGCGAGGGTTGCGATCGCTGCCACAAGGACAAGCAGGGTTGACCGGCTGGCTACGCTTGGTGCAGGCGAACGGAAGGCAGGAAAGGAAAATGACGGGCGATTCATCAAGGTTCACCATGACAGACACGGACTGGCGACGAAAGTTGTCGTCGGAAGCGTATGAGGTCACCCGCAATGCGGCGACCGAACGACCTTTCACGGGTCCGCATCTGGACAACAAGGAGGACGGTTCCTATTCCTGTGTCTGCTGCGGGAGCAATCTTTTCTCTTCGGACGCGAAGTTTGATTCGGGTTCCGGCTGGCCCAGTTTCACCGAACCGGCGAATCTGGAACACGTCGAGCTGAGGTCCGACCGAAGTCATGGCATGGTTCGGACTGAAGTCGTCTGTCGCCGGTGTGAAGCTCATCTCGGCCATGTGTTTCCCGACGGCCCGGCACCAACCGGCCAGCGCTACTGCATAAACGGGTGTGCATTGGAATTCAACAAAAAGTGAATGTGACTGAATTCCAGGGAGTTGTTCCGATTCAACAAAAAGTGAATGTGACTGAATTCCAGGGAGTTGTTCCGATTCAACAAAAAGTGAATGTGACTGAATTCCAGGGAGTTGTTCCGATTCAACAAAAAGTGAGGATGAAGCTCCCGCGCGACCGGCTCGAAGCTGAACTCCCTGGCCAGCGCGCCGGCACCGGGCTTGCCGATACTCCCTCCTGCCAGCGGCAGGTCTATTGGGTCAGCAATCGTGCGGACGCCTTGCGGTGTTGGGTGCTGACAATCGCCTTTGGGTGGCTCATGCGCTCGGCATTCGTTCCTCGGATTTCGGCATCGCTGTTGTTCCGGAGTTCCTGCCCGAGCCGGTGATGATCCTATCGGGACGGCTGTAGGCCACCAGCGCATTGCCCCGGACGAACCCGGCCAGGGACATGCCCGCTCTCAGTGCCAGTTCAGCGGCCAGAGATGACGGCGCCGAAACGGCCGAGAAGATCGGAATACCCGCCATCCATGCTTTCTGGACCAGTTCGAAACTGGCCCGGCCAGAAACCTGAAGTACACAACCGGAAAGCGGCAGACGGTCTTCCATCAAGGCCCAGCCGATCACCTTGTCAACAGCGTTATGCCGGCCCACGTCCTCACTAAGTACCAGCAGCTCGCCGCTGGTCGCGTCAAAGAGTCCGGCCGCATGCAGGCCTCCGGTCCGGTCGAAGATGTCCTGGCTTTCCCGGAGCCTGTCCGGCATCGCGAGCAGGCATTCGAGGTTGACTTCCGTTTGGTCATCGGTGAGGCAGAACACCGAACTGGTTTCAACCGCGTCGACGCTGGCCTTGCCGCAGATCCCGCAGGAACTGGTTGTGTAGAAGTTACGCGCCAGTTCGGGCGAAGGAGGTTCGATCTCCGGCCCCAGTTTGATGTCCAATACGTTGTAGGAATTCGCTCCGTTGGCCGTCGCCCCGCGGCAGTACTGCGCCGCTTCGAAACCTTCGCGGTCAGAAATGACTCCTTCCGAGACGAGGAAACCGGCGGCCAGCTCATAGTCGTTACCGGGGGTCCGCATGGTCACGGCCAGGGGCATACCGCCAACCCGGATCTCGAGGGGCTCCTCACCGGTCAGTGAGTCCCTTCGGCGTTGCGGCGCGGAGCCGATCGAAAACCGGGTCACCGTCGACTCTGAAACCACTCTTCCCACGGCTCGATAATAGGACACCCCCGGCGGGCTTCAGCAGGTTGGCCCGGATTTCGCCGCAAACGGTCCTACCCGGAGCGCGAGGCATGTTCACTGATAGCTACGGCCACCGTTTCCGGGCTAGCGGGAAGTGAGGCGCATCGAAGGGTCGGGGTCCAGGAATGAGTACCGGGTCGCGATGGCGACGGCCTGGGTGCGGGTTTCAACGCCGAGCTTCCTGACCACATTGCGCACATGCGTGTAAACGGTCGCTGTCTGGATGCCGATCTTCTCCGCTACTCCCTGGGCCCTCATTCCGGTTGCCAGCAACGCCAGAATTTCCCGTTCCCGGTCGGAAAGGGCCTGCAGGCGCTGCAGCTCGTCGTCCTGGTCAAACTGACCTTCGAAACCGGGGTACCAGCTGCCACCGGCCGTCACGGCTTCGCAGGCATCACGGATCTGCTCGAAGCTTGCCGATTTGACAATTAAACCCGATGCCCCTTCTCTGGCGGCCAGCCGGACGAGGTTGGCATCGTCGTGCGCGGTAAATACAAGCACCTTGATCCCGGGAAACCGGGTAAGGACCCTCCGGGTGGCTTCGATGCCGTTGACTTCCGGCATTTCGATGTCGATGATCACCAGTTCGGGCTGATGTTTGCGGACTGCCGGCAGGACGCTGGCGCCATCGGCAACTTCCGCAACCACTTCAAAGCCGGGCAATTCGTCAATCCGGGCCTGGATCGCCTGCCTGACGATCCAGTGATCGTCGCAGATCAGGACCGGGACGTCGGTCACGGTCCGCCGATCACCGCCGGGGCACCGAACGCAACAAGGACTTCCGGGATCACCACCGTGCCGTCGGGTTGTTGATGGTTCTCGAGCAGGGCGATGATCGTCCGGCCAACCGCGACGGCAGTTCCGTTCAGGGTGTTGGCGAACTCGGGAGGTGCACCCGGTTCAGGCCGGAACCTGCAGCCGATGCGCCGCGCCTGAAAGTCCGTTGTGTTCGAACACGAGGTGAGTTCGCGATACCTGCCCTGGCTGGGAATCCAGG
>JAGQUU010000007.1 GCA_020438345.1 Solirubrobacterales bacterium
CCTGCTGGTCGGCTACTCACTGATGGTGCGCTCGGCAACCGGCCACAACCCCTTGCGGGACATGTTCCCGGCGGTTGCGGGAATCGTCGCTGGTTGTGCGGTCGGCCTGCCAGTAGCCCTGGGGTCGGGCAGCGACCTGCCAGTGCTTCTGGCCGGCCTGGTTGCCGCCCTGGTCCAGATCGGGGTGACTTACGCGCTGAAGGGCGGGATCAGCCCCGGCTCGGTGCTCCGGCTGCTTCGGCCGGAGCCCGCTGCGGACTGATCAGCGTCGAGCCGTAACCAGGTAGTTGGCACTCATCGAACCCGGTGCGGGAACTCTCGCGTTGGGCGGGAATACCTTGTCGAGACGCCAGGAGAGTGTGTTCACCAGTGCCATCAGGCCACGGGCGAGCGGACCCGGGAGGCGCTGGCCGAGCTCGTCGGTGAACTGGGCCACGATGTATCCCAGGCAGGCGACCACGTTGCCCTGACCTTGTATTCCGAGCTGATCCCAGTCACCCGATTCCCGGAAAATCCGCAAGAGACCGGAATGCGTCCAGCGCCAATAGTCGCGATCGGAGGTCGGCGGGTCAGGGTGGTAGAGGAAAACGCCATGAGTGGAGAGGAAAACGACGCCGCCGGGACGCAGTACTCTCCTGATTTCAGAGAGGACCTGGCGGGGGTCATCGACATGCTCGAGTACCTGGGTGCAGAGGATCACATCGAAGCTTGCGTCCTCGCATGGCAATGCTTCCGCGACGCCGACTGCGTCGACCTGGGGGCCCTCGACGGCGTCCACCCCGAAGTAGGTCCCGGCAACCCTTTCGAACAGCGGCAGGTAGGGCTTGTTCCCGCAGCCGATGTCAAGCACGTCCAGACCGCTGCGGTCAGCAAGCTCGACGTCTATGCCCTCCTTCAGCTGTTCGACAAGTGGCCTGAGGGCGAGATAGTGACGATCCGAGATTGCCGGGTCGCGCCGTTCGGCTTCAGGCCAGGAGGACACAACGTTGCGTTCCGGCATCGCCGGAGCCACCACTCCAGTGGTCACTTCAGGATCAGTGCTCAACTCAGGGCCTGCCACCGGTGAGCCGGACGAACGAGCGCCAGGCTTGCTTGGGGATCAGCTTGTCCGCACTCGAATATTTGAAAAGTCCGATCGTGTAGCAGAACGAGCAGTTGACACCCTTCGGATTGGTGTCCTTCCAGGAGTACCAGTAAACGCTCGAGATCCGGTACTTCTTCCTCATCCGGATCAACCAGGAAAGTGATTCCGTCAGCATCTTGGCCTGGGCAGCTTCGCTACCCAGAAGGAAAGCGTTTTTCTTCGGGCCGGATGCCCAGCCGATTTCCGTGACCTGTATCGGCTTGCTCCGGTAGCCGGCCTTGTTCATCGACTTGCGGAAGCCGCTGATCAGCAACTCCAGCTGCTTCATGTTCGGCGAGTAGGGGTGCAGCGCCACCGAATCAAAGAACCGGGCAGGCACGAGACGGCCGAGCTGCTCGATGAAAGTAGCGGCCGGCAAGGCCCGGCTCGGCTTCCCTTTGGGCCTGCCGTAGAGACCGGAGACCATCACCTGGGCCCGTGAGTCATTGCCCCGGATCGCGGTCGACGCCACCTTCAGCATCTTGGCGTAGTTACGGGCCGAAACAGGTGTAGCGAAGTAATGAAAGTTGACTTCGTTCCCCACCTGCCAGTTCCGGACCGGCATGTACGCGACAAGGTCCTGGTACGGCTCGTCCCAGAAGGCTCCGTTACGGCCGTAACGCTGGACTGCCGCGGAGACGAAGTCACGCCAGGCCGCAAGTTGCGAATTCGAGGTCGGCAGAATTGTCGACTTGGGGGCCACCCACTTCGGAGTTGCGTAGAGGACCGGCATGATCGTCAGGCCCTCCTGGGCCGCGTCATGGACCGCCTGGTCGAGCAGGCCCCAGTCGAACTCGCCGCGGGTCGGCTGGATCAGGTCCCAGCCGATCGCTACCCGGATCGATCGGATTCCGCCAACCGACATTCTCTGAGTATCAACTGTGTTGAAAGGCTCCTGGGGAGCAATGTTGAGGAATCCCTTGGGTGCTTTGGGCGTGGGAGCCGCGGTGGTTCCCGTCGCACCAAAGGAAAGGACCACCACCAGCACTGCCCCGGCAAGCGCTGCTGGCACAACCGGGCGGACTGCTTTTTTCCAGTCGCCGCCACTACGGCGGTACCTGATCAGCCCGAATCCACCGGCCGCGAGGAGAACGGCAGCGACCAGCAGCACCGGAATGCCTTTACCGGGAAATTCGGTCGCCGATTCGTAGGCACCACCACCGGGAAGCACCTCCGATTCGGGTAGCGCGCTGTACTGGTATTGGATGCCCGCCGGGCTTTCTGCCGCCGTTGCGGCCGCGGGCATAAGTACCCCAAGCAGCAATACCGGGATAATCAAGAGCATCATTGGGAGTGACAGAAAGCTGAGTGGTTTCAAGGAATCGTTCTCGATCGAGGGTTCGGGATTGAAGGACAGGACCATGGCGGTAGCTCGACTTCTCGAGTCGAAACACGCCGTCACCGGACTGGTTGCGGTGGCTCTCCTAGTCACCGCCCTGAACTATGGAGGATACGGGAACCAGTACACATCTGAACTTGGCCTCGTAACCTGGACGGTTCTTCTGGTCGGCCTCGGAACGACAGTCCTGCCACGATCGAAGGTGAATCGGGCCGGGATCGCGGCAATCGTGCTCATTCTTTTGCTGATGGGTTTGACGGCACTTTCGATCACCTGGGCGCCGGATACCGGGAGAGCTTTCTCCCAGACAATTCTGCTGTTGGGAGTGGCCGGCGTTTTCCTGCTCGCGATCTTCACCTCCAGAAAGGGTGAAGGCAGGGCCTGGCTCTGGGGGTTGACTATCGGACTGGGTCTGATCGTGCTCCTTGCCGCACTCAGCCGGTACCTCCCGTTGATCGGCAACGACGCCGAGCTGAGCCGAAACCTGGGTCCGATTATGAGCGGGCGTCTCGCCTGGCCGCTCGGCTACTGGAATGCGATGGGCACGGTCGCCGTCATGTTCATCCTCCTGGTGCTTTGGCACGGTGCCCATGACCCGCGAGAAAGAGTCCGCCGGATAGCGATTGGCGTGATTCCGGCCGCTTTCGCCGTGCTTTACCTGACCGCTTCGCGAGGCGGACTTGCCGCCCTTTCGATCGGGCTGATCATGCTGATCGCTTTCGGCCCGGACCGTCGGCGGCTTGCCAGCTCCGCGCTCCTTGCCCTGCTGGCCGGACTGCCGGTAGTTCTCCTCGTTTCCAACCTCGGTGCCGTCGCCCACGCCGATGACGGCACGACCGCAACCCTGCAGGGATTTCTGTTCATGGGGGCGAGTCTCCTGGCCTGTTACCTGACCTGGCGTTACCTGCCGGCGGCCACCCAAAAGGCGAAACAGTTTCACCCTGAAAGACGAACCGTCCTCATTTCCGTATCGGTTCTGGCTGTCCTGCTTTTCGGATTGCTGATCGCCTCGAATCCGATCGACCGGGTATCCGAGTTCACGGCGATTCCGTTCGGCGGTGTTGACCGCTCTGAAGACCAGGCGTTCGCAGCAGAGCACCTTCTCAGCGCCAATGGCAACGGGCGCTGGCAACTCTGGGATGCCGCCCTGGAAGCCTTTGGCACCCAACCTCTCCACGGCATTGGGGCCGGCGGATTCGAGTTCTACTTCCGCGAGTTCGGGGACTACTGGATGAAGACAGTCGACACGCACTCGTTGCCATTCATGATCCTCTCCGAACTTGGGCTGCTCGGATTCCTCGCGTTTCTCGGGTTTATCGGTGTGGTAATCCGGCAGGCGGTTGTCAGGCTCCGGTCAAGCAGCCCGAACAACTCACTTGACCAGACACAGCGAAACGAGATGGTTGCCTTCCTCACCGTGCTCGCGGTCGGCAGTTTTTCTCTCCTGTTCGACTGGACTGGACAATTCCCCGTGGTTTTCGGGACTTTGATGGTCTGCGCGGCCATGCTGGTCGGACCCGCCTACAGCCGTGGAGTCACGGAAGAGGAGAAGACGTGGAGCCCGGTGCGATTGACGGTGACCGCCGGCCTGATTCTGTTGGCAGGAGCCGCGATTTTCTTTGCGAACCGTAGCTACCAGGCCGCGTCTTCGCTCGAAGCGAGCCGGTCAGCGACCAGCGACGGTGACGGAACGCTTGCGGTCCGGAAGGCAGAACAGGCAGTTTCAGCTTTGCCCTGGAGCGGGGAAACCTGGGCAAGGTTGGCCTCGGTCCACCAGGATCTGGGGGATGACGGCGACGCCCTCGCGGCCGCCACAGTAGCAACCGAGAAATCCCCCAAGGATGAAGACGTCTGGCTCTTGCGGGCAAACATCGAATCCGGGCTGGGTCTGAATACCTCTTGGGCAAACTCGATGGTCACCGCTCTGTTGCTGAACCCGAATTCCGCCTACTGGAACGACCAGAGGGTCCACACAATGCTTTCAAGGGCCGACGGGAACCCTGACTACGGTCTGGAGTACGTCTTCAACCTGGCCGCCCAGAAGACCGGGCAGGCAGACCAGGCTGAAAGTCCCTCGGACTAATTGGCGTGGGTCAGATCCAGCAGTCGGCCCCAGGCTGGCTTGGGATCACCGAATATGTCGAACAGGCCCGTTTCCATGCAGAACGAGCAGCTCTTCGAGCCCGGGGGCAGATCCTCCCAGCTGAACCAGACCACCGACTTGAGCCGAAGCCGGTGGCGCAGTATGAGGTATTGCCGATACGCGGAATAAAGCTGCCTTGCCTGGCCATCGAGGCTGCCCTGGCCAAATGAAGAGTTCGCGTCCGATCCCCAGCCCAGTTCGGTGACCATGATCTGTTTGCCTCTCTGCCTGTGGCGGTTCATGACCCGCCGAATCGGGAATGTCCGGCGAACTGAGCGGTTCGTGTTGTTCGCATAGGGGTGAATCGCCGCCACGTCGAAGCTGTTTCTGAACCCGGGCTGCCGGTACAGCCGGTGCAGGTACCGGCCAGCAGAAATGCCTGTCCCGTCGGGTGGTCGCGAATACAGTCCGGCCAGAACAATCTTCGCTGTCGGATCGACGTTGCGGATAGTCCGGGCCGAGATCCGCAGCAGCTTCGTGTAGCGAGCGGGAGAAACCGGCCATGCCCAGTAGCGGATATTCGGTTCGTTCCAGATTTGCCAAAAGCGGATGGGTCGCCGGGGAATATCAGGATGGTCCAGCCAGAAGGTGCCGTTTGATCCGTAGCGGGTCACTGCCTGCCTGAGGAATGCCTGCCACCTTCCAATTACTTCCCCGTTCCAGATCGGGACCCGGCGTCGGTCAGGGGCGATCCATTCCGGCGTGTCATGAAAGTTCGGGAGCACTGTTATCCCTCGCTCGGCGGTGAGACCCACTACGCGGTCCACCCACTCCCAGTTCATATTGGCCGGTTCCTGCTGATCGACCGTACCCCAGTCGATCGGCATCCGGTACGTGCCGAGGCGACCCTTGGCCATCCGGTCGAAGTCGGCTTCCGTCATCGGCATCTGGGCCATCACTCCGAAAAACGGGTTGGGTGCCGCTTCTGCCCGTTCTGCCCCGGCCGGGCCGAGCCCGACGAGCAGGGCGCCCGCCGCGACCAGGGTTGCAAGTCGGACCTTCATAGCCCTTTCAACACCAGACACGTGAAAAGTTGTCTCCGTGATCGCTCAATAGACTCCGCCCAGTTTGCGATGGTCCCAGGTCACCGTGTGTACCGGTACGAATTCCAGTACCACTCGTTTTGAGGCTTGTGACCGAAATACCTCGATCATCGCATCATCGGTTTCGACCTCGCCCTGTCCGTATCGCCGGGCCGCTCCGATGCCATATTCGAGCACAGTGTCGAAATCAGTGTGGATCACGGTTTCGGCCTCACACATGACACCCCTCAGTTCCGAATAGTTGTCGTATCCGGCTTCGACGAGGACAGTTGCGCGGGAATCTCGCTCGAGGTTCTTTACCTTCTGGGATTTGGCGAATGTCCAGGAGCGGATCCGTCCATCCACGACCTGGTACCAGAGCGGCATCGAGTGTGGCCAGCCGCGTGGACCGAAGCTGGTCACTATCGCGACCCGCTCTTCGTCGAGAAAGGACGCGATCTCCTCCTCGTTCATCTCGATCAGCTTCCGCTTGTTTCCCATGGGCAGACCCTACATACGAGCCGGTCCCTACTCGGCGAGATCGTTCGGCAGCCGACCCTCGGCCTCGAGTTTCTCCAAGTGTGCCTCCATCACCAGGTTGGCAGCCGGAAGGAGCTGCTCGGGTACATCCGACCAGACTTCCGCGAGCAGGTTCATCCGGGATCGTTCACCTCTCTCCAGCGCCGAGAGCAAACCCCTTTCGCGTGCGTCCCGGTGTTCGATGTATTCCAGCACCTTGTTTGATGGATCGGTAATCCACGGGCCGTGACCGGGGCAGATCAGTTCCGGATCCCGGGACCGGATCAGCATGAGAGAACGCATGTAGGCAGCAAGGGAGCCACCATCGGGTGGTACGTAGGTAGATCCCCAGCCGAGGATCAGGTCTCCGCTGAAGCAGGCACCGTCGGCTGTGAAATAGCAGAAGTGATCGGTTGTATGACCGGGTGTCGAGACCGCCTCGAGTCCTCCGTTCACATCCCCGTCCTCCACCGGAACGGGATCAATGCCAAGCAGCTTCACCCCGCCCGTGTGATCGGCATGCGAGTGTGTGAGCAGCACGCCTGCCGCTCCGCCGCGCTCGTCAATCGCCTCGCGAACCGCATCAATGTGCCGTTCATCTTCAGGTCCGGGATCAATCACCCAGCAGGGCTCGGATCCGTACAGGTATGTGTTGGTTCCGGTCAGGGTCATCGGACCCGGGTTCTTCGCCATCACCCTCCAGATCCCCGGAAATCCGGGGGCTCCACCGTCCGCCATCTCTTCAGTCATGCCAGAACTTTAGGGCCGGACCGCACTGATCACCAGAGGTTCTCGCAGCCCTTGTTCCGGGGCTGCGGGAAAACCGCACCGGCAACCATAGCCCCGGGGAATTACGCGGCGAGTTCCCGGCTGATCGCTTCGCGAGCTTCGGGCGGGTCAAGGACCACCAGATCACCCGCTCCACGGAGGATCTCCCGAACCAGCCAGCTGGTGCCGGCATAGGGCAACTCGACAACGACGGCACCGTCGGCGAGTTCCTCGATCACGTTGCGTTCCTCACGCATCCAGCGGGAGCGTTCGGGGGAAACCCATACCCGGGCGACCGAAGCTTCCGGGACCTGACCGTCACTCATCCAGCCCTCCACCCCGGCCAGCTCCTCGGCTTCCGGGCGGGCCTCGAAGACTTCGCCTGTCGGGTTCGCTTCCTTGATCCGGTCAAGCTTGAAATGCCGCATCGCCTGACGGTCGAGGTCGTAGCACTCCGCGTACCAGCCTTCACGGCCGTTCTCGAGCCGGTAGGGCTCAACTCGCCTTTCTGTGAAGGTGTCTTCGTTTTCCTTGTAGTAGTTGAGTTCAAGCACCTGGCGGGCTGCGATCGCCTCGTTGACGATCCGTGCGGCTTCGGCGCCCCCGGAACCACTGGCAATCGCCAGACCTTCGTGGGCCGGGTCGCGGCCCAGGGCCTCGACGATCTTTTCGCGTGCGGAATCGAGCCGCGATTGAGGCAGGTGGTCACCAACCAGATCGATCGCGGCCACGAGCGCTTTGGCTTCAAGCGGAAGCAACCTGGCGGGGCGGGCGAACGAATCCCCGTAGGGCTCGGAATCGACTTCGATGATGTCACCCTTGATCTCCGCGTAGAGAACATAGGTGCCACCACCGAAATTGACGACGTTGAGGACGTCAATATCGTCCCGGAGTTCCTCCTCGGAGAGCTCTAGTTTCTGGCAGAGGTCCGTGAGCGAAAGCGAAGTTGCTTCCTTCGCGGCACCGATCAGCATGCCCGCCAGCGTGACCAGCCGACCGAAGCGCTCCGGCCTGATCGCAGCCTGGGAACGATCCTTGCTGCGCTGCCGCCGTTCGCGGACAGGCGTCGGGAAGTCGCTCTGAGCTTCAGCCACATCAAAGCCGTTGACGTGGCGGTCTCTCAACAGGGCGATTCGCTCTTCGGCCATCACACGTAGTTCAGGCGGGCCAAGCACCTCGGCATTCTGACGCCACCTCAGGACCCAGGCCAGTAGTTCACGGTCGCTTGCGTAGGGGGTTTCCAGAACTATGCCCTCACGTCCGCCGGTCTCTTCCGGATCGGCCCTGCTGACAAGCCCGTGACGTCCGAAATCCCGTTCGATCAACCAGGAAATCCGGTCGCTGAAGAAGATGCGAGCGGTCCCGGTTTCCTCTCCAAGCTGCCAGTCTGCGAGTTCAGCGTAGTCGCGCCTCTCGAACTCTTCGGGCGAACTGAAATCGTGTTCCGACTTGGTGGCGTAGCCGACCTTGCCGCGGATCCGGGAAAGCCGGAAAACACGAACTGCTTCGCGCTCATGCGAATAGCCGATCAGGTAGAACTGTCCGCCGCGGAAGACCAGGTGGTAGGGGTCGACTTTGCGATCTGAGACCTTGTCCGAGCCGATCGTGTGGTATTCGAAGGTGATTGTCTTATGACGGGAGATTGCGGTTTCTATCCGGGCCAGACGCTGGGTCAGTTCCCGTGAGGACGTGGCAGTGAACTTTGCCATCGAAACCGGAATACCGTCCGGGTCCGCGAGTGGGTTGGGATGGCCCCAGGCAACTTGTTGCAGGGCGAGACGGAGCGGTTCCGCGTATGCGAACTCTCCCTCGGTGAGCAGGCTCAGCGATGTGCGGAGCGCCGCCAGTTCATCGTCGGTGAACTCTATTGCCGGAAGGTAGAAGTTCTCCGGTGGAAGGGAGTAAAGCTCGGCTTCGAAAAAGCCCTCACCGGGACGATCCACTTGAAGTTCAATCCCGAGGCTGTCTAGTTCGGCCCGGTCAGCGTAAAAGCGACGCGCGAATGCGTCTTCGTTCATCACGCTGTAGCCCTCGACTTCCCGTTTGATTTCCAGGGCTGAGACGGGCCGACCCTGGGCCATCAGAAACGAGATCAGCGAAAGCTGCCGGATCAGCTTCTCGGTGTCCTTTGCCATCAGCGATTGACTTTACCTGCGCAAGGCCGGCAACAGCCCGCCAAATCCCGCAAATCCCGTCCTTTTTGCCCTTATTTGCGGGAGCCGTCAGGAAACTGTGGCAAAGCCGAGACGTTCCGCATATCTTGCGGACCGCTCCAGCGCGTCATCCTGTTCGAGATAAGGAACGAGGATGGCGTAGAGGAGGTCAGGGCCGACTTCGGGCAGCAATTCGGTTCGCTCATCCACGATCTCGGCACGAATCACAACCGCGGCCCCTCCGACCACCATGCTGGCAATCGATTCCGGGACATCTTCGCGGCCGGGCATCATGCTGCGTCCGCTGTCAACGAACGAGGCGATCATCCTCACCGCCGAGAGATAACGCTCAAGTGCTGCCGGACCGGCAGAGAACATGTCGACGATGCACATGCGGGCGAAGGCCGGTTCGGCAGCGAGAAACCGCATGCTGGCTTCAATGCCCAGTTCGATCATTTCCGGCCAGGTCAGCTCGGGATCGTTGCAGGCCTCAATCAGCTCGGAGACAAACCGGCCGAGGATCGCATCGTAGGCAGCCAGGAAACATGCCTCTTTGTCGGGGAAGATCTCGTAGAAGGTCGAGCGTGAAACCCGGGCACGGGAAACGATGTCGGCAACGCTCACCTCCGCATAACGCTTTTCGGCACAGGCCTGGGCCATGGAATCGAGCAGGCGGTCGCGTTGCGACGTAACGATGAACTCGCGTGGAAGGTTGTGACGCCCGGAAGGAAGACGGGAAGGTTTGATCTCGCTCATCCGGGAACCTTCGTTTCATTCATCGCAACAATTCCCCGTTCATGCCCGAAGTAGGGGGTGACCGCCAGGTACATCATTTCCGGGAGCAACTCGGGCAGCGCCGCGGCACGTCCATTCGACGCCTCGTTGAACATCATCGAAGAGACACCCCCGACGATCACCCTGGCCACCTGGGTGGGAATCCGGTCGGGATCATCAGCCAGGTTCCGGGCCGAGTCCAGAAATGGAAAGAAGGAGGAGACTGCCTGCTGATAGCGGTCCCGGGCCCGCGCTCCGGCCCCGAAGCCCTCAACGATGCCGACTCTGGCAGCAATCGGGTTTTCCGCAAGGTATGTGAGGAGAGCACCGATTCCGCCACGAATCTGAACCACCCAGTCTTCGGTTCCTGCCCGCGCAAAACCCTCGGCGACAAAGGTGAGCATCCGCTCCATCACCGCGCCATACGCTGCGATGAAACAGTCTTCCTTGTCAGCAAACTGTTCGTAAAAAGTGGCCCGGGACACCCCGGCGGTGGAAATGATGTCCGCGACCGTTGCGTCGGTGTACCCCTTCTCGGCCACGACACCGATCATCGCCTCGACCATCCGTTCGCGCTGGGAACGGACGACAACGTCGCGGGGCAGACCATGGCGTCCGCTCGGCAGTTTGCCGGTCCCGAACGGGTCTAGTTCTTCGATTTCCTGATCCTGCGGCATTTCACCGATTTTACCTGCGTTCCTCGACCTCGAAACGTAAACGTACCCGAATTGGTGTTCGCGACCCGGGCGGCACCCCCAAAGCGGTTGAAACGCCGGTGGGATCTAGACTCCACTTTGTGACTGATCAGACCTCATCCACCGGGCCCGTCGGGATCATCGGCCTGGGCTATGTGGGCCTGCCTTTGGCAGTCGCCTTCGGGGAAGCGGGTCGTCCGGTAGTCGGTCTCGACTCCGACGCCGCGAAGGTCGCAGCAATCAACCGGGGCGAAAGCTATATCGAGGACATCCCCTCCGAAGTCCTTGGCTCGCTGCCGGTGCCGGTTCGTGCCACCGCGGACTACGCCGAACTTGCTCCCTGCGAGGCGGTGATCATCTGTGTTCCGACTCCATTGACCGGCTCCAGGGAGCCGGACCTGAGTTATCTGGAAGCAGCGGCGGAGAATCTGGCCGGGGTGCTGAGGCCCGGCCAAATAGTCGTGCTCGAATCAACCACCTATCCAGGGACCACACGCGACCTTCTTGCCGGGCTACTCGAGACAGATGGTCGCCAGGCAGGAATCGACTTCCATCTTGCTTTTTCTCCGGAGAGAATTGATCCCGGACGAACCGACTTCACCGTACGCACTACTCCGAAGCTGGTTGGTGGTCTGACTCCCGAATGCACCGAAAGGGCTGTTTCCCTTTACAGCTCGATCTGTGATCAGGTCATCCCGCTTTCGGGCCCGGAGGCGGCAGAGCTTTCGAAACTGCTCGAGAATATTTTCCGTTCCGTCAACATCGCTCTCGTAAACGAGCTGGCGCAGCTATGCGACCGACTCGGCGTCGATGTCTGGGAGGTCGTGGATGCCGCCTCAACCAAGCCATTCGGCTTCATGCGCTTCGAACCCGGCCCGGGCATGGGCGGTCACTGCCTGCCTGTAGATCCGTTCTATCTCGCCTTCAAGGCCCGGGAGCATGATTTCTACCCCGAGTTCATTGAACTGGCTGGAAAGATCAACCAGTCACAGCCGCTCTTCTGTGTCAATCGAATCGAGCACGTTCTGAATGAGAACGGAAAGCCGGTCAAGGGGACCAGAATCCTGATCCTCGGCGTCAGCTACAAGGGCGGCGTCGGCGACACCCGTGAATCACCGGCCCTCAAGATCATCCGCTTGCTCGCCGGGCTTGGCGCCGAAGTGAGCTACCACGATCCCCATGTACCTTCGCTTGGCGAGGTGGGTTTGGAGAACTCACCAGATCTCGCCGAAGCCCTCGCCGACGCAGAGCTGAGTGTGATCGTTACCGCCCATCCGGAGTTTGACTGGGAGGAGATTGTCTCCGCAAGCAGCCTGGTGTTCGATTTGCGAGGCGTGACCAGGCTTATCGCCGACGACAGTAACGTAACAAGGCTTTAGCCAGCGGTGGTTGCCGGACTGTCAGAGACTGCCTTGAAGCTGGTACCTCGACGCAAGCAGCCACATTCTCACTGGCAGGAGATCAAGTCAGACAAGGCAACTCTCGGCCTTGCCGCGGGGACAGTGGTGATCGCCGGTCTGGTGCTTGCGGCGCAGTACACAAGGTTGCTCAGTCGCCGCACACATGACATCGGGAATGACGGACTGGTTGAAGCGGCTCCCGCGGCAGCGGTCGATACAGTCGCGGTCGCGGTCGAGGGCTATGGCGCGACCCCCGGACGGGAGCTTGTGTTGTTTAACCTTCTGGCGGGCTTTCTCGGTTCCTTTGCGGCAGTCCGCTTGACGACCTGGGCAATTCGCGAGGGCCACGGACCGTTCCGCAACGTAAGCGTCGGGGGACGGCATATCCATCATTTCGTGCCTGGCATTCTGATCGGTTTCGGGTCGGGGATCGCCGCGCTCCTGGCTCGTGGCGAGAGGGCGGAACGCAGGATCGCCCGTAGCCTTGGGGTCGGCATGGGCCTGACTTTCGACGAGGCCGCGCTGTTGCTCGACATGAAGGATGTCTACTGGACACGGGAAGGACTGGTTTCCGTTCAGATCACACTTGCCACTGCTGCCACATTGGGAATCACGGTTCTCACCCTGCGAATTCTGGGCCGCGGCGAGCACCGTCAGGAAGAAGCAGGCAGTATCCCTGCCGCCGAAGGCCAGATAAACACCGCTGTACCGTGGCCCAACCCGGCCTCGTAGACACGGCAGTACCAAAACGAGATGTTTCCGGAAACTGTTGCGCGATTGCAGCCCGGGGCGAAAACTCCCATTCCCAAGCCGAAAAGCTCCCATTCCCACGCGAATCGGGGCATAAAAAATGTCGGCTGTCGGGCTGACCCAAGGGAGAGTGGGCCAACCCGACTTCACCGACTAAGCGCTGCTGAGGGTAGGGAGGGACCCCAGTCAACGTTGATTGCAGCTATTCACGTCCAGTGACGTAACTGCTGATACGGGATAGTACACCAAACACACGCGTTTATGTGTCCGCGTCGAAAAAAGTTTTCCTAAATCTGTTTACCGGTCGATCCAGATCACTTCGTCACGGCCTGGACCCACACCGACCAGGCTGATCGGAACGCCGACAAAGTCGCTGATGAAAGCGACGTACTCGCGCGCCGCAGGAGGCAGATCGTCCTCGGTCCGGCAACCGGTGATGTCCTCGGAGAAACCGGGTAACTCCACGTAGTCCGGGGACGCGTTGTGGAGGATGCTCTGGTGATAGGGGAAGTCCTCCAGAACTGCCCCCTCCTTTGACCGGTAGCGCACGGCGACCTTGATCGAATCCAGACCGGTGAGCACATCCAGTTTGGTCATCGCCAGATACGTAAGCCGGTTCAGACGCACTGCATATTTCAGGGCGACCAGGTCGAGCCAACCGCAACGCCGTGGTCTGCCGGTAGTGGTCCCGAACTCATGACCCTTCTCGCCCATGTGAAGACCCACCTCGTCAAAGAGCTCGGTCGGGAAAGGCCCGGAACCGACCCGGGTTGAATACGCCTTGACTATGCCCCAGACTTCTTCGATATCGGTCGGTCCGACCCCGGCACCGACACATGCCGCACCAGCAATCGGATTCGAAGAAGTCACGAATGGATAGGTTCCGTGGTCGAGGTCGAGCAATGCTGCCTGGGCGCCTTCAAAAATCACTTTGTTGCCGGCGTCGAGCTCATTCCAGCAGAGCCTCGCGGTGTCCGTGATGAATGGTTCGAGCCGATGACCAAAGCTGAGGTACTGCTCGGTAATCGTGTGAAGGTCAAGCCGGTCATCGATCTGGATTTCCTGATCAGGCTCAGCTTCCTTCTGCAGCTTGCGCCGGCGCACCGCGAGTTCCTGCAGCGACTTCCGCTTGTGTTCCAGCGCCGCCATGATCTTCTTGCGGAGGATCTTCTCGTCGAGCAGATCCTGAACCCTGATCCCGATCCGGTAGGCCTTATCGGCATATGCGGGACCGATGCCCCGGCGGGTGGTGCCGATCGAGAGCTTGCCGAGCTTCAGCTCCTCGGCGGCGTCCACCAGCACGTGGTACGGCATGATCAGATGGGCGTTGGAAGAAACCCTCAGGTTGGATGAGGAGACTCCGGCCCTGTGCAAGCCGTCGATCTCTTCCAGCAAAACCTGCGGATCAACCACAACTCCGTTGCCGATCACGCAGTACTTGTCCTCGTGAAGTATTCCCGAAGGGATCAGGTGAAACTTGTACTCGACCCCGTCGTGCACGATCGTATGACCGGCATTGTTGCCGCCCTGAAAGCGAACGATTGCCGAGGCGTCTTTGGCCAGCAGGTCAGTGACCTTGCCTTTGCCTTCATCCCCCCATTGGGTTCCTACTATTACGAGTCCTGGCATGAATCGGTCAGTCTAGATGGCTGGACACCGATCGGCATTGCCCGGTCAACAGGTGTCACTCACCGCGAAGCCGGGGCTTCTGACGGGCATCTTCGCCGAACAGGGGGACCTGGTTTTCTCCGCAGATCTCGATCAGCCTTGAAACCGTGCGGACTCCGATCTGCTCCTCAAGCTCATCCTGCCTGAGGTTGGTCGTCACTATCACCGACCCTTGCCGTTCGTAGCGTTCGTTGATTAGAAGATAGAGCTGTTCCAGGACCCACTCGGTCTGCTTTTCGGCACCGAGATCATCGATATGAAGCAGGTCGACGGAACTGAGTTGTTCGATCAGGTCGATATATGACTGCTCGCCATCACTGGCGCTGAAGGTCGCCTTGATCCTGGCGAGGAGCTTCGGCATCGAGTAGATCGCAACCGAATGGCCCTCTCTCAGGGCCTCCGTCGATACCAGCATCGCCAGAGTCGTCTTGCCCGTGCCGACATCGCCGGTAAACCAGATCCCCTCGCCATCTTCCAGGTTGGTTCCAATGTTGTCCACCCATTCGCGAACGATCTGGACCGTACGGGGGTCGATCGACGTCACTGGTGGCCGGTCAAAAGAAACCCCCCGGTAACGCTTCGGAACGGTCGAGTTGATGCCGGCCGCTCTGGCTTTTTCGAGCCGTGGCTCAAGACATTCGCATCTGGTAGCAGTTCCGTCTTCTTCGAGTATCCAGCCGCCCCCGTCACAGCGTCCAAACGGGCAGGGAGGCAGGCCGTTACCGGTCGCGGTTCTCTCCGGCATCAAGTACTTTCGGCCTCGGCCCGTACCGCCGGCCGACTGCCTTCCCCGGCCGCATGCTCCAGGGCCGGCTCGGCAAACTTGGGTATTCGCGGGATGAACGCCATCGGAGTCATCCCGATCGGGCCGTTCCTGTTCTTGGAGATCAGGATCTCGGCCGAGCCGTCGCGTTCCTCCGGATTCTTGCGGTAGACGTCTTCGCGATAGAGGAAACACACCAGGTCCGCGTCCTGTTCGATGTTGCCCGATTCACGCAAGTCGGAAAGCATCGGCCGCTTGTCCGGGCGGTTTTCGTTGGCCCGGTTGAGCTGTGACAGCGCAACAACCGGGACATTCAATTCGCTGGCCAGCAGCTTGAGACCACGACTGACCTGACCGACCTGCTCGGCCCGGTTGGCGATTCGCTCGTCCATCCGCATCAGCTGAAGGTAGTCGACGATAATCAGGGCGAGACCTTCACCTTCGCGGTCGGTGCCCTCGCGACGGCGGAGTTCCTGGGCCTGGAGCCGGCGGGCCTTAGCTCTCAGGTCGAGCATCCCCAGGTCCGAAGTCACGTCGATGTAGAGCGGCACGTCGGAAAG
>JAGQUU010000080.1 GCA_020438345.1 Solirubrobacterales bacterium
GGGCTCCACAGGCGGCGCCCGGGAGGGAGTTGAGTACCTGGCGCCGATCCTGCCTCACTTGATTGACCAGCTGCGGGGCGGTGACCATTGATGGCTGGCGAGGAAACCCTTTCCACAGAGGCCGGCCAGGTCACTTTCGCCAGGATCACCGGCCAGGACCTGAGCCTTGACTCTCACCTCGCCGCCGTATCCGGCTCCGGGTACGGGGCGGTCGTCACTTTCGTCGGCCAGATCCGCGACCACGACCCCGCAGCGGCGGGAACGGTCGAGAGAATTGAATATTCAAGCCACCCTGATGCGGAGACGATTCTCCAGCGGGTTGCTGCGGAAGCCGTAAGGCCGGGCACCTGTCTGGCGGTCAGCCACCGGACGGGCGCAGTCGAGGTCAGTCAGCCGGCACTGGTCGCATGTGTGGCATCCGCCCATCGCGCCCTCGCCTACGAGGTCAGCCGGGACTTGATCGAGAGGATCAAGCGGGAAGTTCCGATCTGGAAGCGCCAGGTTGAATCGGATGGAAGCCACAACTGGCAGGGTCTCGGATGACCGGCTCGCAGACCGCCGCAAACCCGGCCGGTCTCGTTGACGGGTTTGGTCGCGTTCACCGGGACCTGCGTATCTCGCTGACCGACAAGTGCTCGCTTCGCTGCACCTACTGCATGCCAGAGGCTGGAGTGCCGTGGCTCGCGAAGCAATCGCTGCTCACACCGGACGAAATCGAAAGGCTGGTCAGAGTCGCCGCTGGAGAAGGTGTGGAGACGGTCCGGCTCACCGGCGGGGAACCGCTGATCAGTCCCAACCTGATCGAGATAGTCCGCCGGGTTGCCGCGATCGAAGGCCCCTCGGGGCCGATCGGGGTGGCAATGACAACCAACGGAATCCGGCTGCCGGAATTCATTCCCGGTCTCGAGGAAGCCGGGCTGAACCGACTGAACATCAGCATCGACACCCTCGACCCCGACCGCTTTCGTGAGCTCACCCGGCGGGACCGGCTAATTGACGTCTTGGCCGGCATCGAAGCTGCCCGCCGTTCGACTCTGCGCCCCCTGAAACTGAATGCGGTCGTGATGCGAGGTGTCAACGATGACGAAATAGTTGACCTGGTCGAGTTCGCGATCGAGCACGACGCCGAGATGAGATTCATTGAGCACATGCCGCTTGATATCGGTCACACCTGGGACCGGGGCGAAATGGTTCCGCGGGAGGAGATCCTGGCCGCGTTGCGGAAGCGCTTCCGGCTTGAGCCTCTGCCCGACCGCGGCGGCGCTCCGGCGGAGTTGTTTGAAATTGACGGAGGTCCGGCGAAGGTCGGTGTTATCGCTTCGGTTTCCGCCCCGTTCTGCGGCAGCTGCGACCGGCTGAGGCTGACTGCCGACGGTCAGCTTCGCAACTGCCTTTTCGCCCGTGAGGAACTTGACTTGAGGACCGCCCTGCGTGGCGGGGCATCGGACGAGGCGATCCGGGACATCTTCCGCGCGTCGGTTTCCTCGAAACGCGCAGGTCACGGGATTGACGATCCCGGTTTCGTCCAGCCGGAGCGCGGCATGAACGCAATCGGGGGCTGAGGCTCAACCCCCGGCAAAGGGGGGCAGGACATCCACTCTTGCTTGATCTGCAAGCGGGAAGTCAAGCGACGGGCAATGCTCGCCGTCAACGAAAAAGGAGCATTGGTCGAGGATCTCCCGAAACCGCGGATCCCTTCCGTCGGCCAGCTTCTCGATCAGTCCGGCAAGATCGACCGGGTCTTCAACCACGGTCCCGTCCGAGCCGAATGACTCGGCGGCCCCGGCGAAAAGCCGGACTGAAACCCGGATCACGAACCGGTCTGCTGGCCGGCGAGTTCCGTCAGCTTCGCGTGGAAATCTGCGAATGCCGTCTCGAACTGATCCCGTGGCAGGCGGCCCAGGGCCAGTCCCAGTACGAAGGTGGTCAGGGGCGCCGCGGGTCTCGCTACATCATGGGCGACATCCCGGGTCAGGTCCAGAACAGCACCGATGTCGACGTCCTCGTCGACGCCCATCAACTCGGAAATTTTTGCCATCCAGTCATCGAGGGCTTCCGGTGGCAGGTGACGGGGCGTTTCCTGGCTCATTTGGTTTCGCTTTCTTTCGTGATCGCTTCGAGTTCTTCCGGGGTATCGATGTCTCTCGACAATCCGTCCGGGTCCTGCACTTCACGCAGCTTCAGGCCACCGAACAAGGTTCGCATGGAAGCCCCTTCCGGGTTGTCGATCCGTTCCAGTGCCGACGTGACCGAAGCAGTTCGGTAAATCCCCGCCAGCCACTGGACCCTGCCTTCGTGAAGCGTGAGCAGACCGTCGTATCCAGGGTCGAGTCGGTGCAGGGATTCGGCCAGCAGATGGCAGAGCAGCTTCGCGTGGGGGAGGTCACAGGCAAGCAGCATGAACCAGTCCGTGTTCACCTCCGGGAGGACAGCGGCAAGGCCGGCTGCCGGGCCGCTGAAGGGCGGCTCCTCGCGAATGGTTTTCGCGGAACCGGAGCCGAGGTCACCGGCGATCACGACCTGCCGGCATCCGGCGGCAAGCGCGCCTGAGACCACAATGTCAATCAGTCGTTCTCCGCCGATCAGGATCTCTCCCTTCTCCCGGCCGCCGAGGCGTGAACCGCGCCCGCCGGCGAGAACGACCGCGGTGGTCGGTGCCGGGATCAGACCGGCCTCCGCCAGGTACCGGAC
>JAGQUU010000081.1 GCA_020438345.1 Solirubrobacterales bacterium
CCGCGGGCCATCAGTTCGATCGAGTCAGCGACCATTTCGCGGCTGACAAGCGATGACTTCATCCCCTGGGTGCCCATGGTGATTCCGTCCGAGACCGCCACCGTGTTGAACTCCATCGGGGTGCCGCCGGCAGCCCGCACGCCTTCCTTGACATGTCCGGCGAGATCCCGCAAGCCATAGTTGCATGGCATGGCGTCGGTCCAGGTATTGGCGATCCCGATGGTCGGCTTCTTCAGGTCATCGTCGGTCAGCCCGATGCCTTTCATGTAGGCGCGGGCGGCCGCCCGGTCTGGTCCGTCGAATACAGCCGACGAACGTGGGCGGGGCAGTGGCGAAGGGACGGAGTTTCCGGACATGGCCCAATACTACGACCGGCTCGAACCCTTCCCCCGGGTGCGACCATCAAGCGGCCTCAATCCTCAGGTCCGAGTGAAACTCCTCACCGGCCTCAATCCTCAGGTCGGAGTGAAACTCCTCAGCGGCCTCAATCCTCAGGCCCGGGGTCGACTTCAAGCGAGGTTGAAGAATGGAGCGCTATGTCGCCGATTCTTCAACCTCGCTGCAATAGCCCGAGGACGTTGACCGGACCAGGACCGGATCCGACTGTTTCGAGGCTGTCAGCGACTGCGCCGGAAGCGAGGACTCTTGCCTCACGGGCCGCTTCGGCCGGCCGCTTGCCGCGGGCGAGCATCGCAGCGAGAGTCGACGAGTGGGTGCAGCCGGAACCGTGGGCCGAACGGCCGGGATGCACCTCGCCCGCAATCTCGACCAGTTCCTGCCCGTCGTAGAAGAGATCGATCATCGCCTCGCTGTGACCGCCGGTCACTACCACAGCTGCGGTACCGAGCTCCAGTGTCGCCCGGGCGAGTTCGGCTTGTGATGCGCTCCTGGCAAGACCGGTTATCGCGATTGCCTCGGGAATGTTCGGAGTCGTTACGGATGCGCGGGGGATGATCATTTCGACCAGGGCCTGTCGGGCATCGGCGACCAGCAGATCCGCCCCACTCTCGGAAACCATCACCGGATCGAGAACCATCGGCACCCCGTCGAGCAGGTCCAGCGCTTCACTTACCGCTTCGATTGTCGGGCGGTCACCAAGCATCCCGATCTTGACCGCATCCACACCGATGTCATCCACGACTGACCTCACCTGCGCGACGATCATTCGCGGGCTGACTGTCTCGATCAGATCTACCCCGACCGTATTTTGCGCGGTGATCGCGGTGATTGCGGTCATTCCGTGAACGCCACAGGCCGCGAACGCTTTCAGGTCCGCCTGGATCCCCGCCCCACCGCCGGAATCAGATCCGGCGATGGAAAGGACGGTCGGAATGGTCCGATCACTGTTCACTGTCCGAAGGATAGGCGGCAAGAGAAGTACGCGTCCATGTGCCCACAGCCGATCCGCGCAAGTAGCCATTGATTTCGAGCCGGGCCATGGTCATCGCGACACTTGAGGTACTTTCGCCCAGCAGGTTCGCTACTTCATCTACGGTTCCGCTACCGCCCTCAACCGCGTCCAGCACCTCTCGTTCCTCCCGGTTGACCGTCGGCCCGAAGAGCGTCTGACCCGCACCGGCCCCGAGCATGCGGTCGAGTACATCCTGGCCGCCCCGGATCACGCCAGCACCACTGGCGATAAGTTCATTCGTTCCGGCCGCAGCTCCCGAGGTGACCGGACCGGGCACCGCCCCGACATCCCGTCCAGCGTCATAAGCCATCTCCGCGGTGATCAGAGATCCTGACTTCCAGGCGGCCTCGACCACCACCGTCAGCGCCGAGAGGGCCGCCATGATCCGGTTTCGTGCGGGAAAGCTCCAGCGCCACGCGTCGGCACCGGGGGGGAACTCGGAGATCACCAGACCCCGGTCAACGATCTGTCGATAGAGGCGGGAATGCGAAGCCGGGTAGGGACGGTCGGCGCCACAACCCAGGACCGCCACCGTAGCTCCCCGCTCAAGTGCCCCACGATGAACTGCCCCGTCAATGCCCAGCGCCAAACCGCTGATCACATTAAGACCCGCCGATGCCGATTCACGCCCGATAGAAGCCGCGACCTCCAGGCCGTAGCCGGTCGCTTTGCGCGCACCGACGACCGTCACCGAGTTGTCCATACGCAGCTCCTCGAGCCGGACCCCGCCTCCCCGTCCGATCAGAGCGACCGGGGCGTCAGTGCCATCTGCGAACCCCTCGGGAAACCTTTTGTCATGCCGGCAGCAGGACCAGCAATCTGCGTTGGCAAGCGAGCCTCGCATTTCTTCTTCCGTCAGGGATGCGTTCCAGGAAAGGATCTGATCCGCCTTCTTTGCTGCAACTACCTGAACCAGATCACTGCTTTCCAGCCTGAGCAATTCCGGAGTACGCCGGCCCGCTCTGTCATCAACTACGTTCTGTATCCAGGAACCCAGACGGCCGAGCAACCAGCTGCGACGCAGACAGTCGACACAAGCCGTTTCTACACCCACGCCAGACCCCGGGTTTGCTTCCCGCGTACTCATTCTGCTGTCCTCCTCCTGAACTGGATTGCGGTTGCCATGTGCTCCTCCCCGATCGTGGACGATCCCGCCAGGTCCGCAACGGTGCGAGCCACCCTCAGGATCCGGCCATGGGCACGTCCGCTGAGTTGCCAGCTCCTGTGAGCTTCGGCCAGCAACCCGGCTGCGGCGGCAGTCACCCTGAAATCCGCAACTTCATCAGGACCGGCTTCGGAGTTAGTACGCCCTTGACCGAGCCGTTCGGACATCAGCTTCCGGGCCAGAACCACCCTTTTTCGGACCTCCTCGGAACTTTCCCCGGCCGGTCCGGCGAGATCCCGGGCAGATGGCTGGGTGACCCCGACTACAAGATCAATCCTGTCGATCAGGGCGCCACTCAACGCTGCCCTGTAGCGACGAGCCGAGGCTTCCGAACAGCGGCACCGCGGGTCGTCTTCCCCCCGGCCGCAGGGGCATGGATTGGCCGCGGCAACCAGGGTGAACCGGCTTGGCAGGGTCTGTCGGCCCCTGGCCCGGGAAATGTTCACCGAGCCGGTCTCCAGCGGTTCACGCAAAGCCTCCAGTGAGGACCGACCGAACTCACAGAGTTCGTCCAGAAACAGAACCCCGCGATGAGCCAGCGTGATCTCTCCCGGGCGGGGAGGACTTCCACCACCCACCAGGCCCGCAGCCGAAACCGTGTGGTGCGGGGCCCGAAACGGACGGACCGAGCTCGGGACTGCATCACCGACACCACAGGCGCCGGCGATTCTCGCCACCTCGAGGATTTCATCACCTTCAAGCGGTGGGAGCACAGACGGCAAACGTCGTGCGGCCAGCGACTTGCCAGCTCCGGGCGGACCGATAATCAGCAGTCCGTGACCACCTGCTGCCGCAACCTCGACAGCAGCTCGCAAGTGACCCTGCCCCCTGAGGTCAGCCAGATCCGGCAGGTCGGTTTCAACTGAAAGAGGGGTCGGCCTTGCCACCTTCCCCGGAACCTCGCCATTCTTCAGACTGGCCAGCTCGGCGAAATTCTCAATCGTCAGCACTGTTATCCCCTCGGCAAGTGCAGCTTCGGAACCGTTCGCGACCGGCACAATGACTCCTCGCCGACCTTCCCGGCGCGCTTCCTCTGCCATGGCGAGAGCGCCGCGAACCGGCCTTACCGATCCGTCAAGAGCCAATTCACCTACGAGCGACCAGCCCGCCAGGGCCTCCGTTTTCAGCTCACCTGCCGCCCCGAGCAGGGCACCGGCAAGTGCCAGATCCATCGCCGGTCCTGCCTTCCTCAGATCGGCCGGGGCGAGACTGGCAGTGATCCGTTGAAGCGGAAAGTCAAATCCGCAGTTGACGATGGCGGCTCGGACTCGCTCCCTGGCTTCCCTCACCGCCGCATCTGGCAGGCCAACGATCTGGAAATTCGGCAATCCCCGATGGACGTCGACCTCGACCCGGATCATTCGGGCGGCAATCCCGTCGAGGGTGAACGAAGTGGTTTCAGCGAGCATGCGCCGAAGCTACGGACGATTCGCTCACATGTGGTTCGACGGGAGTAACAATTGCGAACGTGACAGCCAAATATCCATGAAATCGTGCCGACCAGCCCCGACCGGGGATCTAGATTCGTCGCATGGATCAACGTCGGACAACTGGAAGCTCAGCCGAGGAACTGGTGGCAACCCGGCTGCGGAGGCTGGGTTGGAAGATCCTCGCCCGCAACTGGAGGATTCGCGCGGGTGAGCTCGACCTGATCGCATTGACCGGACAGGTGCTGGTCATTGTCGAGGTCAAGTCCCATCACATTGGCGCAAAACGGGGTCCGACCTCACCGGTCCTCGCAGTAGGGCCCAACAAGCAGCGGAGGATCAGGCGCCTCTCCTCGGCCTGGATCGCCGGTCACGGGCGCAGGGTCGCTTTTCGCGAAGTGCGTTTCGACGTTGTCGGGATCACTTTTGACCGTGAAGGAGGTGTCGAATCCCTGGAGCACATCGAAGACGCTTTCTAGGAGCCGGATGGCTCCCAAGCCTCAGCGGTATGCGTCTGAGGCAAAAGAAAGACGGTGAATTGGCGATGGTCCGAGCAGCCGTATCGCGTCACGATGAGCAACCGAGGCGTACCCCTTGTGGCCTTCAAATCCGTAGCCCGCATACTTGCTTCCGGCCCTTGTCATACATCGATCGCGGGTCACCTTCGCAACAACTGATGCCGCGGCAACCGCAGCACTGGTGCTGTCACCCTTCACCAGCTTCCGGTGAGGGACGTCACAGCCCTTGAGCGCGAAGCCGTCAACCAGTGTGACGGCCTCCCGACCCGAACCAAGTCCTCTGATTGCCTCGGCCAGACATTCGATGTTGCTCACGTGAAGTCCGTTGGCGTCAATGTACCTGGCAGAGCGCATCACTACGACCACACGGAGCGCGCAGGAGAGCACCTCGGGATACAGCCGCTCCCTCGCCTTCGCGGTCAGCTTCTTCGAGTCGCGGATTCCCGCCAGGCGACCGCCTCCTTCGCTTTCCAGACAACCACGGTCGAGCAGTACCGCGGCCGCGACAATCGGGCCTGCGAGGCACCCTCGACCGGCTTCGTCTGCCCCGGCGACCAATGGCACATCAAGACCCAGGTCATGGCCGAACAGCTCGCCCGGAGCGGAAACCGCCGCGGGGCTTTCGATGTGACTAGAGGCCACCGATGCGGTTTGGCGGCCAGTAGGTGGCGAATGCCTTGCCGATCAGCCATTCTTCCGGAAGCGGCCCCCAGAAACGACTGTCGTCGCTGTGACCCCGGTTGTCGCCCATCATGAAGTAGTGACCTTCAGGAATCGTGATCGGGTTCGGCAGGTTGCAGCCTGAGCCCTCCGGGCCGCAGGGCGAGATTTCATAGCCATCTGGCTCAACTACTTCACCGTTCACCACCGGAAGGCCGTTGCGCACCGCGAGTTCATCGCCAGGACCGGCAACGATTCGCTTGATGAATGTCTCGCTGGAATGTTCAGCGGTCGGCTGAGGGCAAGGCTGATCCGGTTCATGCTCAGCACCACATTCATTGATGCCACCACTGTCGACGCCTGCCGGCGGATGGAAGACGACGACGTCACCGGGCTTCGGGTCGGTGAAATGGAAAATGAAGCGGTTGACAAGGATCCGCTGGTTGATGTCCAGAGTCGGTTCCATTGACCCCGACGGAATCTGGTACGGCTTGATCAGGAATGCCTGAATCAGCAGCGCAAGCCCGAGGGCCAGCGCCACGATCACGACCAGTTCGACGAAGCTCCCCCCGG
>JAGQUU010000008.1 GCA_020438345.1 Solirubrobacterales bacterium
CTCTCGTGACGCTCAATCCATACTTCGGGTCGACGGTGCGTTTCACCCTGGACACGCCGCTCAATGTCTACAAGGACAATGTGGTTGCCCTGACCACGCCGACCTGGGTTCCCGCGCTCTGGAAGCCACGGGTCTGCGACGTGCTCGAATTCGGCATCAGGGATCCGGAGGCCTGCGAGCAGGCCGGCAAAACCTTCACCTGGCGGGCCAGCAGAATGCCTCAGGGCAAAGATGAATGCGTGATCTCCGTCGATCGGGAAACTCTCGAACCGAACGAGACACTCGCCAAATCCCGGCCGCAGCAGACGGTTGATTCGGTCAAGCGTTACGGCTGCTACTACGGCGCCAACGCCCTGCTTTACTCGGCAACGATCGTCGCGCCGGCCGGCAACTGACCGTTTTCCGGGTGCGGGCGGTTTTTCCCGCGCGTGTTCATTGATCGGACATCCGCATCGGGAGCGTAGCCTCGTTGTTTGAACCAATATGGAGTTCACTTCTTACAAGCGATTCACCGGTTCACTGAAGCCGTCGGCCACCCTGACTCTTCTGGTGGCAGGCTTCCTTCTGCTGCTTCTGGTGACAGTCGGGTCCGGATTTCCCTTCGGGGAGGCCTCGGCTGAATCTACCCGGCGGGTTGTGCTTGGAGCAAGCAAACACAATGTGACCCCCAACTGCGGCACCAAGGCCGGTCCCCGCAGCTGCTTCGCCGAAGGCAACGTCACCGCCTACCAGGTGTTCCAGCGAGGACACAGGGGCCGAAGCTTCGTTGTTCCCTACGCGAGGGGCAAGGTGGTCTCATGGTCGATCTCGCTTTCAAACCCGACCCGGAAGGCCAGCCAGAGATTCGGTGATGCCCAGACTCCCTACTTCAACAATCTGTTCGGGTCCCCCTCAACGGCACGGATCTCGATTCTGAGGCAGGTCAACAAGGGCCGAAAGGGCAACCCGCGTTTCCGGCTGATCCGGCAGAGCGGCCTCCAGAGACTGAACCGCTATTTCGGGACAACAGTTCGTTTCGCGTTGACCGAGCCGCTCAACGTGATCCGGGGTGATGTAGTCGCTTTGACGATTCCGACCTGGGCCCCGGCGTTCTGGGTGCCGTTTGCCTGCTCCGCTTCGCCGACCGGGGGAGTGGTGAACCCGTCGCGTTGCCGGGCCGCCCAGAAGAACAACACCTGGCGGGGCAGCCGGTCTTCGGAGCTTTGCCTGATCGGTGTCGACCGGTTCGACCGTCCGAACGAGGCCTTGGCCAAATCAAGGCCGCAACAGAAAGTCGGCACCGTACGACGGTACGGCTGCTACTACGACGCGGCGAGGCTGCTCTACTCGGCCACGGTAGTCGGCCGCTAGCGAGAGCCGGCCAGTCCTTCAATCAGATCGGGAGTCCGCAGAACTCGCAGGTGGCGAGATCAAGCGGACTGAGCTGCTCGCAGCGACGGCAGACTGTGAGGTTTACGGGGGTACGCGGCAGGCTGGAACCGTCGGCAGGGCCGGGTAGAACGGTGGCTACTGGTTCGAGTTCCTCACCGGTTTCGGCGTCGCGGTAGACGACTCCCTCGCGGACGGCAGCGATGGCCTCGCGGCCCGACGCGGCAGCTCGAAGTCGGTAGATCGGATCGGTGGTGGCGCTTTCGGTGCTCATCAAGGGGGAGAATATCCAGTTAATGAAGATCCTCATCTTTCACGGCTACCTTTTGCGCGGTACCGGGAGCAATATTTACAACGCCAATCTCGCAATTGCTCTGGCCGGGCTCGGGCATCAGGTCCACTTGCTCTGCCAGGACCTGGGGGCCGAAACACTTGACTGGGTCAATTCGGTGGCCACCTGGCCGGATGCCGAAGGCAATGAGGTCGGGGAGCTCAGAGTCGAGTCTCTCCGGGAGCCGGCCGGCGAAGGTTCGATCACGGTTTATCGTCCTCCGATCGGCCATCTGCTCCCGGTCTATGTCGAGGATCCGTATGAGGGCTTTGAGGCGCGGGCCTTCCCGCGGTTGAGCGAAGAAGAGGTGGAGAACTACATTTCGGTCAACGTGGCCGCGGTACGGTCGGTCGAAGATGAGATCGGAGGTGCCGATGCGGCGCTCGCCAACCACCTGATCATGGGACCAGTGGTCTTTGCCCGCGCCGGTGTGCGTCCCTACGCCGTCAAAAACCACGGCTCGGACCTCGAGTACACGATAAAGCCGAACCCAAGGTTCGTCCCCTATGCGGCCGAAGGGGTGGATGCTGCGGCAGCGGTGCTGGTCGGTTCGCATCACACCGCCGCTTCGATGTGGGATGCGATTCCGGTCGAGGGTCTGGTCGAGAAAACGGGCTTCGGCCCTCCCGGTGTCGACACACGGGCCTTTGCGCCGCTTGAACCTGCCGCCAGGCCAGACCGGATTGCGTCCTTGAGTGCCGATATCGCGGCCGAGCCTCCGTCTGGCACTTTCGGCCGTGATGCGGCCGATGCCGTCGCGGCGCTGGATGAGTTCGCGGCTTCCCGGGGACCGCGGGTGATCTTCGTCGGCAAGCTGATCGTTTCCAAGGGGGTTGACCTGATCGTGGCAGCCTGGCCGCTCATCCACCGCGCCAATCCGGGATCCCGCCTGATGCTGGTTGGTTTCGGTGCATATGAGATGGGCCTGCGCGCTTTGGTCACCGCGGTGACCGGGGGAGATCTCGACGGGGCAAGGGAGATCGCCGCGGCGGGCCGGGCACTGGAAGGCGGTGAGGAAGCCCCTCTCGACTATCTCACAGCATTCTTTTCCGATCCGCCGACCGGGTATGAGTCGGCAGGCATGGCCGCTTCGGGATCTATCGCCTTCGCCGGCAGGCTTGAACATGCCGAGGTCGCCCGGGCCGTTCCTGCGGCGGATTCCATGATCGTTCCCAGCACCTTCCCTGAAGCCTTCGGCATGGTGGCTGCCGAGGCGGCCGCCTCCGGAGTGCTGCCGGTCTGCGCCGAACACTCGGGTCTGGCGGAAGTGACGGCGACACTTGCTGTCGAGGTGCCCGAGATCAAAGACCTGATCGGACTCCCGCTTGGGCCGGAAGCGGTGGTTGATCTGGCCGGCAAGGTCAACGTCTGGCTGGCTCTGGATCAGGAGGAGCGACTGCGGATCGGCGAAAATATTGCCGAGTCCGCAGATAGGAATTGGAGTTGGCAGGGAGTGGCGAGGGACGTGATTTCCGCATCAGCAGGCGAAGTCCGGAGGGTTAATGGGTCATGAGGCAGGGTCACAGAGCGTTCGTCTGCGGCTTCAATAGAATGGCGGGTGCCTCATGACTCGTCTCCCGATTTTCAAAATGGTCCTGGCCGTAATTGTCGTCGGCCTGATTCAGTCCGTAGTCCTGCTCCAGTTCAACTGGTTCGGGCAGGAAGCCTCGACGGCTGCAAAACCGATCGACACCATGATGGACGTGACCATTGTTCTCTCGTCATTCATCTTCGCGATCGTCTGCGTTGCTCTCGGCTACGCGCTCTACAAGTGGCGTGCCAAGCCGGGTGACGAAAGCGACGGCCTGCCGATCCACGGCAACACCAAGCTTGAGGTCATCTGGACCCTCATACCGGTGATGATCGTGCTCGGTCTCGGCGGCTACTCATGGGCCGTACTCAATGACATCGAGAAGACCAAAGCCGACGCGATCCATGTCAATGCCTACGCGCAGCAGTTCGCCTGGACTTTCGGCTACCCGGAGAGCGGAAACAAATGGTCCGAGGGCGAGATTCACGTTCCCGTTGACCGTCAGATCATCTTCGACCTCCGGGCCCAGGACGTAATCCACTCTTTCTGGGTTCCCGAATGGCGAATGAAGAAGGACGCCGTTCCGGGGCTGGAGACCGATGTAGTGGTGACACCGAACAGGGAAGGCACCTTCCAGCTCGTCTGCGCCGAACTTTGTGGCCTCGGGCATACGACCATGCGGGCGAAGGTAGTCGTCGAATCCCAGGCTGAATATGACAAGTGGGTCGCCGGACTCAAGTCCGAAGTACCCGAGGACCTGCTCCTCACACCCGACCAGTACATCGAGAAGCAGAAGCAACTCGAAGAGCAGTCGAGTGGCATAGAGGACAGCGGTGTCATTGAAACCAACAAACCGAATGAGCAGGACTGATGGCGTTTGACGCCACAGCGATGATGGAGGTCATGTGATGGCAGCAGCAATCAGACAGCCGGGCTGGTACCGCGGTGCGATCGGATTGGTGCTTGGCGCTGCCTTTGGCTTCTTTCTGGTAGTCGGTCTGCGCCTTCTTTCGGGTCTCGACGCGATGCAGACGGAACAGACCGGCTACCCGCAGGTCATTGTTCCGCTGATTACCGCGCCCTTCGGCTTCCTCTTCGGCTTCGGTGCCTTTGACTACTGGTTCCGCTGGGCGGCCGGCAAGCCAACCATCCCTGAAGACCATTCCGGTCACGGTGCGACGAGGTGGCAGGACTACTTCAAGTTCAACACCGACCACAAGGTCATCGGCACCCAGTACGTCGTAACCACGCTCTTCTTCTTCCTGATTGGTGGCCTCCTCGCTCTCCTGATGCGGGCCGAGCTCGCACAGCCAGGCGCCCAGATCGTCGCCGCGAACACCTTCAACGGGCTCTTCTCCACCCACGCGGTGGTGATGATCTTCCTCTTCATCATCCCGGTCTTTGCCGGCCTGGCCAACTACGTGCTGCCGCTGATGATCGGCGCGCCGGACATGGCCTTCCCGAGGTTGAATGCGCTTTCTTTCTGGCTGCTGCCGATTGCCGGCATCATCTTCCTCGCCAGCTTCCTTGCTCCGGGCGGCTCATTCGATGCCGGGTGGACCGGCTATGCACCGCTGTCTACGGGAGCCCCGTTAGGCCAGTCGTTCTTCAATATCGGCGTGCAATTCGCCGGTGCGTCGTCGATCGCGACGGCCCTGAACTTCCTGGTGACCATCATCACCATGCGCGCACCGGGCATGAATATCTGGCGTATGCCGCTGCTCGTCTGGGCCAACCTCTCCACTTCCCTCCTCGTCGTCGGTGCGACGCCTTTTGTGGCCGGGGCCCAGTTCATGGTCTTTTTCGACCGCATTCTCGGGATGAACTTCTTCAACTTCCTCGAGGGTGGCGACGTCGTCTCCTACCAGCACATCTTCTGGTTCTACTCGCATCCGGCCGTCTACATCATGATGTTGCCCGGCTTCGGGATCATTTCCGAAATCATTTCGACCCATGCCCGAAAACCGGTCTTCGGCTACCGGCTCATGGCTCTGGCGCTGATCGGAATCGTGGTGCTTTCCTACTCGGTCTGGGCCCACCACATGTTTGTCGCCGGCATGTTCAGCTGGCTGCGTGTGCCGATCATGATCACCACGCTCCTGATCGCGGTGCCTACGGGAATCAAGGTGTTTTCCTGGCTTGGAACCCTCTTCTACGGCAAGATTCACACCTATTCGACGGCGATGCTGTTTGCACTTGCCTTCATCGTGACATTCACGATCGGTGGTATTTCCGGGGTCCAGTTGGGCATGATTCCGCTTGATATCCACGTGTCGGACACGTACTTCGTGGTTGCTCACATTCACTTTGTGCTGTTCGGCGGCTCGGTCTTCACGATCTTCGCCGGCATCTATCACTGGTTCCCGAAGATGACCGGGCGCATGTATGACGAGCGTCTCGGCCGCATCCATTTCTGGGGCACTGTGATCGGCACCTGGATGGCCTTCGTCCCGATGCATTGGGTCGGTATGGACGGCATGCCCCGGCGGGTCGCGGACTATGCCTCCCAGTACGGCGACTGGAACCTTCTGATTTCAGTTTCAGCCTTCGTCCTTGGCGCCGTCCAGCTGGTCTTCCTCTACAACATGATCGTCAGCTGGCGCTTTGGTCCCAAGGCCGGGAACAACCCCTGGCGGGCAAATTCGATCGAATGGCACGTCTCTTCACCGCCGCCAGTGTTCAACTTCGACGAGATCCCGCGTGTTGTCGGCGGTCCCTATGAGTACGGAACCCCGGGCGCACGTCACGTCATCATGGGTGGCGAGGAGTCAGCCGATGTTCCCGAGCCCAAGCCGACTACGGTGACCGCACCATCATGAGCCAGCCTCTTCTGATCTTCCTGAACGAGGTTGCCGGCGGCCGCAAGCTGCTTGAAGCCGCCCGGGAAAAGGCGGCTGATGCCTCCTACGTCGTGGTTGTCGCGCCGCAGAACCAGCCTTCGGTAGGGCAGCTTTTCGCTCCGGAAGAGAAGGCCGAGGCGGCCCGGGCCAGGGTAGACGTGACTCTCGCCCTGCTGAACGAATTCGGGATTGACGCGATCGGCGAAGTCCTAGATCCGGAATATGACCTCGCGCTCGGAGATGCGATCCGCAGTCACCGGCCGGCCGAGGTCCTGTTGTCATGCACCTATGACTTTCGTTTCGGGCTGACCCGTCGTGACCTGCTCGAATGGGCGGAGATCACCTACGGCAACGTGACCACGATTACGCACATTCCGGTTCGGATCGAGGATGACTCGATCAGCCTCAACGTGACTCACACTCTGGTTGTCGCCAATCGCACCCTGCCCAGTGACGACCTGCTCGGGCGGCTGGTTGAGCGCTCGGAAGAGCGGCCTCACCGGTACACGATCATCGCTCCGGCCTACGACGGTGTTTCCGAAGCCACTGTGGCCCGCAACCTCGCCGGCGTGATTGCGAAGCTTTACGAAGCCGATATCGACGCGACCGGCCAGCCGATGAGTCCGGACGCTTTTGATGCTGTGAAGAACGCGATCGAGCACTACCGGGTCGACGAGATTCTGATCTCCACGCTGAGTGGGGAGGAGTCTCAGTGGCTCCAGGATGACCTGGTCGGCCGGGTTCGGGAAATCACCGACAAGCCAGTCGTCCATCACGAGGCTGGCCGGCCTCCGGAAGCCGTCGCGGCCGTAGTCGCAGAAGGCGAAGTCACCGAGACGGCGGAAGATTCAACCGTGGAAAGCAACGAGGCATAGAGATGGAAAGCGCAAGCATCGCGGCCCACAATCATCACGTTGACGACCACCACCATGGTCCGCCCGAGGCGCACCAGAGTGCGCGGATTGACCGGACCGTTCTCGGCATCCTGCTGTTCATTCTTTCCGAGATCATGCTGTTTGGCGCGTTTTTCGCGGCTTACTTCTTCCTCCGCGTCGTTGCTGATCCGGCCTCCTGGCCGCCGGAGGGCATTGAGCTTCCGGTTCTTATCGCCGGGATCAATACGGCCGTCCTGATCTCCTCATCGTTCACGGTCCACTACGCGCTTGAGGCAATCAAGCACAACAACCACCGGGGCCTGAAGCTCGGGCTGACCTTGACCTGGCTACTTGGCGCGACCTTCCTTTTCATCCAGATCAACGAGTACATCCACATCGGCTTCACACCGCGTGACGGCGCTTTCGGGTCGATCTTCTTCAGTCTCACCGGGTTGCATGGTGCCCATGTCTTCGTCGGTTTGCTGCTGTTGACTTTTGCCAACATCCGTGCGTATCGCGGCCATTTCGGCCCGGAACAGAAGGACCATCTCGGTGTTGAGGTTCCAGGCATCTACTGGCACTTCGTCGACATCATGTGGATCATCGTGTTCCTGGCGATCTACATCGTCTGACCGGCGATCAGGCCGAGGTCATGAACGATCCCGAGCAGCGGGACGATGCCGGCCCCTCAGGTGGGGATACCGGTAGCGATTCGTGGCCCGAAGCGAGTGGGGAAGAGCCTGTCGAAGAATCACCGGTCCCTGCGAGGGGCGAGCGTTTCGGGTTGAACCTCGGCAACCCCGTTGAATCAGAAGGAGCCGCCTTCAGCTGGTTGGTGGTCGTGATCATTGCGGGTATCTCGGTCGGGGCGGTGGCGAAGCTGGTTTCTCCGCTGGCCTCGGTGATCTGGGTCCTGATTCTCCTCGCGATTCTCGCGGTGCCGCTCTTCAGGGGGCTTCGGCATCAGCTCGGCAGTCCCGACGAGGACGAGTAGAACCCGCAAGGCCGCGCGCACCAGCCACCACGGCCCCCGAAAGCCGTTTGCACCTGCCGCCCGATTGTGCAGTTGTTCGCCAGACCAGTTGTTGAACCTGGCTGGTTTCCGGAATCCGGCAGAAACTCCTCTTCCTGGCCCGTGTTCAGGGTCCCACGTTCACCATCAGACCCCCGATGACTGCCTGGCCGGAGAGGCGGGAAGAACTCCGAAGTTTCACATCTGGACCTTGACAGGCCCGTTGGGTTATGTAGGATGAACGAATTGTTGAACAATTCCTCCAGGAGGAGAAAAGGTACGTGATGTCAGTGGTTCAGCGAATTTCAACCAGGAAAGCGGTTGTGGCGACGGCGGCTGCAGCGCTGGTTCTCGCGCTGGTCATGTTCATTGCCAGGGGTGACTCGTCCAAGGCGGAGGCTCCGACGCCCGCCACCAGCGTGATCATTCTCAGTGGCGACGGCATGGGAATCCAGCAGAGGACGGCGATCCAGTATGCGCTCTACGGACTCAACGAGCGACAGCCGATGGATGCTCTTCCGTACACGGGCTTCCTCGACACGATCCCCGCCGGTCCGATCGCAGTCACCGACTCTGCCGCAGGCGCAACCGCCTGGGCGATCGGCCAAAAGACCATCAACGGCTACACAGGCCTCCCGCCCAGCAAGGAAAGGGTTCCGACCCTCCTGGATATCGCCAAGGCGCAGGGCAAGACAACGGCCTTGATAAACGACCACGATGTGACCAACGCGACCCTGGCCTCGTTCGGTGGCCCGGTGATCGAACGTGACTGGAAGTCGGTCATCGCCGACAAGGAGATCTACAACAACAAGGTCGACATCCTGATGGGCGGCAACGAGGCCTACTGGTATCCGCCGGGCAACGACGGCATGATCCCGAACACCAACAAGGATGGCGAGGACGACTCTGAAGGGACCAAGGGCAACCTTGTCGAGAAGGCGATCAGTCAGGGCTACCAGTACGCATATGACAAGGAAACAGTCGCCGGCCTGACCGGCCCCCGCGTGCTCGCACTCGTCCAGGACAGCGCCAAGCGCCGCTGGATCGAGACCAAGGGCTACAAGCTGGGCAAGGATCCGCACTACGTACCGGTTGTCGACATGGTCAACAAGGCCCTCGACATCGCCGACAACAACCCGAACGGGTTCTTCATGGCGATGGAGAGCGACGACCTCGACTCGGCCGGGCATGAGCACGATGTCCGCAACGTGATCGAGTCCGGCAAGACCGTCAATCAGATCGTCGCCGCGGTCCAGGAATACCGGAAGACCAACCCGAATGTTCTGCTGATCGTCACCGCCGACCATGAGACCGGCGGCATGACAATCGAGCCGATGGGTGAGACCAACACCAATTCGGACGGTGACGACCCGATTCCCTACTGGAGCAAGAAGCCGCTGAACAACGCCGGCCCGAAGGGCGAAGTCCCGATTCGAAGCGGACCCGTGACGATCAAGGGGACCAATCGCAAGTTCAAGGTGGACTGGACCACCGGCGAACACACCGGCGGCATGGTTCCGGTTACCGCGGTCGGTCCGAACGCGGATGAACTGGTTGGCGTCCACCACAACACGTGGGTATTCGACGTCGCCAAACGCGCACTCCTTGGTCAGGAGTAGCCGGTAGCTACGCGCGTGAGTGGAGGGCCCGGGCTTGCCCGGGCCCTCCTTTTTCATCGGGCCGCATCTTCGGGCCTAGACTCATCTGAATGAGAGGGAACATGACCGAGGAACTTCTGCCACCGGAACCGGATCAATTGCCTGGACCAAATAGCGCAGCGCAGCTCAAGCGGATGCGCGATCTGATCTATCCGGGCACGGCGAACCATCTTGAGCCTTTTGTGATCGGCTCCAAGGACCGCTACCTCGTCACCGATATCGACGGCAATACCTTCGTCGACCTGGTCTCCTCCTCGGCTTCGGTGCCGCTGGGCGCTGCCCGCGACGACCTGATCGGCCCGCTGGCAGAGGCGATGCATCTGGTCGGCAACGAAGACAGCCACGGCGTAGCCACTCCATACATTCTTCCCCTCGCCGAAAAGATTCTCGAGATCACCCCGGATTCACTGACCAGAGTGGATCTCGGCCTGAACGGAACCGAAGTGGTGGAGACCGCGGTCAAAATGATGCGCCGGGCCACCGGCCGGCCGATTGTGATCGGTTTCCTCGGCGGCTACCACGGGGAGACTTCGCTCACCTCCGCCCTCGGGGCAGAAGAAAACGAGATCAGCAGGGGCATCCGCCCGCTGGTGCCCGGTTTCGCCCACGCGCCGTACCCGAACCCGTACCGGAGTCCGTTCGGGCCGCCACGGCCGGGCGGTTCAGGTGATGCAACCGTTGACTTCATTCGGGACCACTTGCTCTTCC
>JAGQUU010000082.1 GCA_020438345.1 Solirubrobacterales bacterium
AGAGGCTTCGGATCGAAGTCGGTGACAACGGCAGAGCCGCACAAGATCGCGCACGCGGCAGCAGCCCGTCTGAAGTGCTGGCACACCTGCGTGGAATCGACCGGCACGGTCATGGTCTTGCGGTGACCCGTGCGGCCGTGAGCGAACACGGAGGGCAGTTCCAACTGGAGCTGGGTCGGGATGGGACGAAAGCGACGATCGTCTTGCCTTGCGTGACCCGGGTGCCTGCCTCACCTGGTGGAATTGTCGGAGTCGGGGGGTGAGTGGATCTTGAACCGGAAACGCCGGGCAATAGTCATGCTCCTGGGTGCCGTCGCGGCGGGCCTGCTGGCCATGACCCTGGTCGGGGGTTATTCCTCGTCGGCTGCGGAAAGTTACGGGGAACTCAGGCCGGTTGTGGTGCTGACCAGCAGTCTGCCGCCGGATGAGCCGATCTCGCCCAGGGTGGCCAGCAGCAGCTTTGAACTGAGGCAGGTTCCGTTGCGTTTCGTTCCCGCCGCGGCCCTCGGGGATCCGGCAGATGCGGTCGGGCTGGTTCCGGTCGGCCCCCTGCCTGCCGGCAGCTACCTGACCGGCCCTGCACTTCGGCTCCCGAAGCCGGAGAAGCAGGAAGGTCCGGTCGCGGTCCGGGGTCGTCACGCGGTTGAAATCTCGGTGGCCGGAGCGGGTGTACTGACTGGAACCGGCCGGGTCGACGTGCTGGTAACAACCGACAATGATCGGGGTGGAGGCAGCACCAGGGTTGCGGCCAGAAGGGTTCGGCTGCTGGCAGTGGGTCCTGCCGGCCAGAGCGATGCTGGCCCTGGCCTGACGGAGGTCACGCTCGAACTCACTCGCGGCCAGGCCATCCGGCTGGTTGATGCGGAGACCTTCGCCAGACGGATCACGGTCCTGGCAGCGGCGAGTCGCTAGATGGATGCCGCGGCGAAACTTGCGGCAGAGATCCGCGCAGGGCTGATCGAGCAGCGAAGAAGTGGCGCTGAAGGTGAGAGCATCGAGGAAGCGATCCGTCGAACAGTCAGCCAGCGGGCGGCGATGCTCTCCGGGGAGGCTCGTGAAGACCTGGTCGATCGAATTGTCCGCGAGGCCTCCGGGCTCGGCCCGCTCGAAATCCTGCTTGAGGACCCGGAGATCGAGGAAGTTATGGTCAACGGGCACGAAAACGTCTATGTCGAGAAGAGGGGCCGGATCGAGAAGGCCGGGATCAGCTTCGAGAACGAAGATCAGTTGCGGAACACGATCGAACGGATCCTTGCTCCTCTGGGTCGAAGGGTCGACGAACTCAGCCCGATGGCGGACGCGAGACTGCCCGACGGTTCCAGGGTCAACGTGGTAATTCCGCCCTTGGCGGTGGACGGTCCTGCGGTTTCTATCCGGCGTTTCCCGGGTGACCGGCCGCAGGTACGCAACCTGATCGAGTGGGGAACTCTGACCGTGGATCAGGCCGATTTTCTCGGTGAGCAGGTCGCGGCGCGCCGTAGCATCCTGATCAGCGGTGGCACCGGCTCGGGCAAGACAACCCTGCTGAATGCTCTTTCCGGGTTCATCGAAGACGACGAGCGGATCGTGACGATCGAGGATGCTGCGGAGCTCTGCCTCGCCCAGCCGCATGTGGTCCGGCTGGAATCACGACCGGCCAGTATCGAGGGAAGGGGCGAAGTAACGATCAGGGGTCTGCTCCGCAACGCGCTCCGCATGCGCCCGGACCGGATCCTGATCGGCGAAGTCCGTGGTCCGGAGGCACTCGACCTGCTGACCGCTCTGAATACCGGCCATGACGGAGCTCTTTCGACCGTTCACGCCAGCTCGGCAGCCGACGCGCTTGCGCGAATCGAGGTGCTTGCCCTGATGGCCGATGTCGGTCTCCCCCTGAACGTGATCGGGGCCCAGCTAAGGCGAGGGATCGACCTCGTGGTTCATATCTCGCGGGTTGCTGACGGCGGCCGGAAAGTGACCGGTATCGAGGAGGTGAGCGAGCTTTGAGCGGCGTGCTGCTTCCCGCTCTGCTCGCCGCTGCGGGGGCGGCGCTCGGGATCGCCGCGGTATGGGAGTTTGCCGGGCAAAGCTATGGAAGGTCGAGGCAGGAGCAGGTGGAGGGTCCGGCCGGAAGCGGAAGCCTCTGGACCTGGCTGACGGGCATCGTCGCGCCGCTTGGGCGGGTGCGGCGGGAGGGGTATCTGCCAACTTCCGACGAGCGCTTCAGGCTGGCTTTGCTGTTTGCACTGGCTGCGGTCGCTGGCGGCTGGTGGCTGGCCGGGCCGATTGCGGGGATAGTGCTGGCTGTGGCTTCACCCCTGGTGGCAGGCTGGCTGATCTCCCGAGGCCGCCGACGGTACCGCGGGTCGGTCGAAAAATCCCTGCCCGAGGTTGCCCGCGCGATCGCTGACTGTCTGAGCGCCGGTCATTCTCCTCGAGGCGCCCTGGTCGCGGCCGGAACGGCGCTTGAAGGCCCGGTCAGAAGCGAGTTCGACACCCTTCGATACGACCTGGAGGCAGGCGCACCGACCGCGGAGGCGATTCAGTCCATGGCGGGCCGTTTCGGGTCGACCCGGGTTGACGCATTCTCGGCAGCTCTGGTCAGTCAGCGTCTGGCGGGCGGTGATCTGGCGGCTCTGCTTCGTCGCTTCGCCGAGGGCGCGGCAGAGCAGGACAGGGTGGCCGAAGATGCCCGTTCGGCCACAGCCCAGGCCCGGTTCACCGGCTATCTGGTGGTGGCGATGCCCGCGGGCGCGTCACTCTTCACCGAACTGATCCGTCCCGGCTTCTTCGGTTCGATCGTGGCTTCGGTTCCTGCTCTGATCCTGGTCGGTCTCTCCCTGGTCCTCCAGATTGCCGGCTTCATTCTCATTTCAAGACTGGCCCGGATCGGCAACACATGAGCGCTGCGCCGGTACTGATCGCGCTGCTGGCACTGGCACTCGGCGCCTTCGGACTGCGGGATTTCCTCCACCCGGGAGGTGAAGATGACCGGGTAGGCCCACTCGGCGGACCTGGTGGAAAGTTGAAGGGAGCAAAGGAACGCCGTTCCGACTCGTTCGCGGCCGGCAGCCAGAGGGAGCAGTGGGATCCGCTCGGTCTTGGTGAGCGAATCCGCCTGGCGGGTCTCGAAAAAGTGCTGGTTCCCCGAACGATCATGGCCTTGAAGGGCTGTGGGGCAGCTTTCGGGCTGCTTTTCGGATCACTTTTCACCGGCATCCTGCCAGGGCGGGTAGCCCCTCTGCTGCTGGCAGCAACGGCGGCGGCGCTATTTATGCTGCCGGACCTCCTGCTGGCCCGGGCCGGCAAAAAGCGACACCGGCAAATGGTGGTGGCCCTGCCGGACCTGCTTGATCTCCTGTCGGTGTCGGTTCAGACCGGGAGGGGGCTCGGAGGTTGTCTGGTCGAGCTGTCTGAAACCGGGCGCGGACCGCTGACCGCCGAGCTGGCTCGCACCGGAGATGACATGGCCTGGGGCAGCGGTCAGGCCGCTGCTTTGGACGGACTTCGCCGACGGGTCGGTGGCCCGGAGATCACCGCCTTTTGTTCGACGCTTGAGCGGTCCCGCCACCTTGGCTCCCCGCTTGCCGACCAGCTTCGCCGTCAGTCGGCAACCCTGAGGCAGGATCAGCGGCGGGCGATAGAGGAGGAAGCGGCCCGCGCCGCCCCGAAGATCCAGCTGGTCATCGCCCTGGTCCTGGTGCCTTCGGTCCTGCTCCTGATAGTCGCGGCCCTGGCCGCAAACGC
>JAGQUU010000083.1 GCA_020438345.1 Solirubrobacterales bacterium
ACAGGCCTCGACTCGGCATCGTCACAAGAGCACCGAGGAGATATACGTGCTCCTCGAAGGCACCGGCAAGATCAGGGTCGGGAATCAGCTGCTTGTACTCGACCCGATGGATGCGGTGGCGGTCGATCCGGAAACGGTCCGCCAGCCCTTCAACGACACCGAAGCCGACCAGCTGTGGCTGATCGTCGGTGCCCCGGTCGAACATGCCGACACCACCACCATGGACCCGGAACTGATCGCCTGGATGTATCCGGACGGTCCGAAGGTGATGCCACCCGAGCTCTCCTGATCTAGCTGCAGGTCTGCATATATCTGCTAGATTTGTCGCTTCATGAGTTCATCCAGAGTTTTCGTTGTCGGCGTAGGAATGACGAAGTTCGAGAAGCCCGGGCGCAGGGAGGGCTGGGACTACCCGGACATGGCCCGGGAGGCCGGAACCAACGCGTTGAACGATGCGGGGGTCGATTACGGCGAAGTCGAACAGGCCTATGTGGGCTATGTCTATGGCGAGTCGACTTCCGGACAGCGGGCGGTCTACGAGCTCGGCATGACCGGCATCCCGGTCGTCAACGTCAACAACAACTGCTCGACCGGATCGACCGCCCTTTTCCTGGCCGCCCAGGCGGTTCGCAGCGGCACCGTAGATTGCGCCCTGGCCCTCGGTTTCGAAAAGATGCAGCCCGGCTCGCTCGGCGCCACCTTCACCGATCGGGAGCAACCGATGCTCAAGCACATGGACCTGCTGGCCCAGATTTCCGAGGTCCGCTTTCCGCCGGCACCGTGGATGTTCGGTGCAGCCGGCCGGGAGCACATGGAGGAACACGGTTCGAAGCCGGAGCACTTCGCGAAGATCGGCGAGAAGAACCATCGCCACTCAGTCAACAACCCCTACGCTCAGTTTCAGGACGAATTCACGCTCGACGAGATCCTCGACGCCCCGATGATCTACGAGCCGCTGACCAAGCTTCAGTGCTCGCCGACCTCGGACGGCTCCGGCGCGGCAATCCTCGCGAGCGAGGATTTCGTCGAGCAGCATGACCTCGCCGACCAGGCGATCGAGATCGTCGGCCAGGCGATGACCACCGACTTCGAGTCTTCCTTCGAAACCCGCAAGGCGAAGGACGTGATCGGCTACGACATGAACGTCAAGGCTTCACAGGCGGTCTACGAACAGGCCGAGCTGGCTCCCGGGGATTTCCAGGTAATCGAACTCCACGATTGCTTCTCGGCCAACGAGTTGCTGCTCTATGAAGCGCTTGGCCTGACCGAGGAGGGCGGAGCGCCCGACCTGATCGACGCCGGCGACAACACGTACGGCGGCAAGTGGGTAATCAACCCCTCGGGCGGTCTGATCTCCAAGGGGCACCCGCTAGGGGCCACGGGTCTCGCGCAATGCGCCGAGCTCAACTGGCAGCTTCGGGGACAGGCAGATGACCGGCAGGTCGATGATGTCGACGCCTGCCTTCAGCACAACATCGGACTCGGCGGAGCAGCGGTCGTGACGGCCTACCGCCGGGCCGTGAACTGATCGAACGTCGACTAGAGCAACAGGGAGAACCCATGGGCAAAGTTTCAGCCGAAGTGAATATTGACGCACCACAGGACCAGGTCTGGGAAGCGATTTCGAATCCCGCCGACTACGAAAAGTGGCTGACCATCCACACAAAGTGGAAGGACGAGACCCCGGAGGCCTTCGTCGAGGGCGCTCAGGTCGCGGAGGTCGTGACCATGCTGGGCATGGCAAACACGATCACCTGGAACGTCGACGAGTTCGAGGTCCCGTCCCGGATGCGAATTTCAGGTACCGGGATGGCCGGCGTGAAGACCGCCTTCACGCTGATTGTCGGAAGCGACGGGAACGGTGGCTCGAAGGTCGAAATGGACGCCGAATTCGAGGGCCAGATGATCGTCG
>JAGQUU010000084.1 GCA_020438345.1 Solirubrobacterales bacterium
CCCGGAATGGCCCGATCAGCTCAGCAAGAGCGCCCGGTTCCCAGATCGAGTTGGCATCCGAAAAGGCGATCAGGCTGCCGGTTGCGACCTCCGCCGCGGCGTTCTGGCCGGCAACCTTGCCGCCGCGTGGCAGGTCCAGGACAAGATCAGCACCGGCCTCTTTCGCAAGCTCAACGGTGCGGTCGGAAGAACCGTCGGAAGCGACAATTATCTGAAGCAGCTCCCGCGGGTACTCGAGTGCGATCGCGTTCGCGACCTTGTCTTCGATCACGGTCTCTTCGTTGTAGGCGGCGATGACAAGCGAGACCGCTGGGAGGGTTTCCTCCTCGGTATCGGGATCATCCGGAGGCGGAATCTCGCTCAGCTTGGGTCCGCGTATGGTCCCGGCCCGGCCCCCGAGACCGATGGCATTGAGCAACCCGAGCGCGATCGGGTAACCGAAGTGAGTGAAGAAAATCAGGCCGGCGCTCAGCCAGAAGAGAACTGCAATCACGATCACGAGAGCAGACCTTCATACAGGTCGAGGGTCTGCCGGGCGATCCGGCGCCAGGCGAATGGGCCTTCGGCTGCTGCCCGGCAACGGGCCGCGAGTTCTTCCCGGGCTTCGGCAGCTCCTTCGCCCCGGGTGAGGGCGGCGAGTTCATGGCCGAGCGCGGCTGCGTCACCCGGTGGCACCAGCCTCGCCGCGCCATGCGCCCGGGCTACCTCACCGATCCCGCCGACCTCGGAGACGACCATCGCCTTGCCGAAGGCGAGTCCGGTGTAGAGAACACCGGACTGCTCCCCGTCGAGGTATGGCAGCACGAGCACATCGGCCTGGCGCATGATCTCCGGAATCTCGGCATCTTCGATGAACCGGGCAAGCCAGCGGACCTCCACCTCAAGTGAAGCCGCGCGCTCCTTGAGCTCGGCCAGATCCATGCGGGGATTGCCGACAATCCAGATCTCCGGGGTCGTCCCCTGGTCGGTTGCCGCGAGTTCCCGGGCTGCGTCCAGCAGTACATCGATCCCCTTGTATGGCCGGAGCAGACCGAAGAAGAGGATCACCGGCGGGCGTGGCGACCCGGTTTCTTCCCAGACCGGGGAAGCCTCCCGAAGCTCTGGCGGCAACGGCTTCTCGACCGGCAGGCTGGTCAGATAGTCAAAGGCCCCATGAGGTATGACCCGAACCAGTTCTCTTTCGAGTCCTACCTCGTCCACGAGACGTCGCGCACCCAGAACGGAATGGGCAATGACTGCGTCCATCGGAGCGAAGGTCTCCTTCGCCCGATTGATCTGTCGGCGCGAAGGATTCTGCGGCAGGATGTAGTGAGCGGTCATCACGCGGGGACAGCGGGATGAAAGCAGGTGCCGGTCAATCCCCGGCATGGTCAACCACTGGTAGTGGGTGACCATCGGGCCAGGGGCTGCTTCGAGTTTGTTCCTTAGCTGCCTCATCTCCGGGATGTGCCTGGATGCCTTGCTCAGTCGGCGTGCCCGCGGTGAAAGGTGCCGGTAGAAGTCGAGACTCACCTCGTAATTCTTCGCTTCTGGAACCGGGCCGTAGGTGAAATCGGAAGTAATCAGCTCCACTTCCGCTCCTTCGGCAGCCAGCGCAGCAGCCAGCGCCCGGTCGTATGGCGGGGTGAAAGCCGAAGGGTCGATCAGCTTGACGTGCACACCCTGATTATCGTGGTCTCCAGTGAGTGCACCCCTTCCGACAGAATCAACCGCAAGTGAATCCGCCAGTCTCGACCTCTCCTACTGCGTGGTCAACAACGACGGACGGGACTTTCTGGTCGACTGCCTGGCCGCAATAGAGCGATTTCATCCGGCTGAACTGAGCCGGGAGATCCTGGTTCTCGACAACGCTTCGACCGATGGTTCGGTTGAAGCCGTTCGGGAAGAGTTCCCTGAGGCGGAGGTGATCGCTCTGGAGGCCAAACAGGGAAAGGCGGCCAATGACTCGCTGTTACTGGAGCGGGCCAGGGGCCGTTATTGCCTGTTGTTGAACGAAGATTCGGAACTCCGCGCCGGGGCGGTCGAATACCTGGTCGCCGCCCTC
>JAGQUU010000085.1 GCA_020438345.1 Solirubrobacterales bacterium
CCCCGCGTAGTGCTGATGACACCCCTCACTTTCATGAACGAATCGGGCAAGTCGGCCGGCCCGGCACGAGGTTCCAGGAAAATCCCTCTGGAGCGGGTGATCGCCGTCTACGACGAGATCGACCTGCCGTTTGGTGAGATCCGCACCCGGATGGGTGGTGGTGCAGCAGGCCACAACGGGGTGAAGAGCCTGAAGGGAGGGTTCGGAAGCGCCGACTTCTGGAGGGTCCGGATCGGAGTTGACCGGCCGGATTCAACTGACCCCGAACGTGTTGCCGGCTACGTGCTGGGAAAATTCTCGGAGAGCAACGAGCTCGTCGAGGGTCTGATCGACGATGCAGCCCGGGAGACAGAGAGACTTGTCGAGAGAATCGCAGCCGGTGAGACCGGCGAGAACTGAAACGAACCGAGGTAACGTGAGCCTGACCAAATACGAAGTCGATGACCGGGGCGTTGCCCTGATACAGCTTGATCGTCCCACGGCGATGAACGCGATCAACACGGAAATGCTGGTTGAACTGCTCGGGCACATTTCGGATGCGAAGGCCGACGACAACGTTCGGGCGCTGGTGTTTTCTTCCACCGATTACATGGCGTTTTCGGCCGGCGCCGACATAAAGGAAGACATCGACGCCGACGCGAAGGTCAACAAGATGCAGCTCTTCGCCGACGTCTATGACGCGGTGGTCCAGTTCCCAAAGCCGACGGTCGCTGCCTGCCACGGCTACACGGTTGGTGGCGGCGCCGAGATCGCTGTCGCATGCGATATCCGGATCGGTGGTTCGAACCTTCAGATGCGGTTCCCCGGGGCAGCACTGGGGGTTCCCGTCGGTCCGGCCCGTCTGGTTACCCTCTGTGGTCTGGGCCACGCGAAGTACCTGCTGCTCTCCTCAAACACGGTCAAGGTCGACGAAGCCCTCCGGATGGGACTTGTCAGCCAGGTCGCTCCCGGCGCCGCAACTGAAAATACCGCGCTTGAGCTGGCCGGCAGGATTGCTGCCCATGACCCGGAGGGTGTGACCCGGCTCAAGCAGATGCTCCATTCCTGGGATGACGTCGAGGGTCGCTCGGAAGCCGAAGGCAGGGGCCAGGTTGAGTGGCAGCGCTCCGGTCCCGGGCTGCACTAGGAAGCAGGCTGGTCGGGTCTCAACGACCTGTCAAAGGAATCCGTCAGTTACACAAGTCCGGGACTCGACGGGCGGGTCCAGTGAAATAGTGGCCGGGTTGACCGGCTCTGGCTTGTGGCTATTCGTACCGGGTGAGTAACGGGACCATTTTCAGCTCCCTTGCGGCAGCCAGTCCAGCTTCCTTGATCTCCGCGGTCCGCTCCGGTCCGTCGGGATTGCCGATCCGGGTCAGGGCCTCGGCGAGTCCCAGTCTTGCCCTGGCAAGGAACGGGCCCGCGTTCATTTCCTGGCAGGTGATGACGGCATTCTCGAGGGCCGTGGCTGCCTCGCGATCACGCCGCTGGATCAGATACATCTCACCCTTGAGCAGAGGGACCGGCCCGAAAGTCGCTGCGCCCGGGCCGAAGATCGTCCAGAGATCCTCCATTTCCTCCATCAGGTCGGTCAGGCGACGGGCTCCGGCTTCGTCGTCCATCTCGGCCGCCAGCATCGTCGCGACACCGCAGAAGACAGGTCGGAGCAGTTCCATCTGGGCTACCGACTCGAGGTTTACGTAGTCGATCTCGTCCAGAAGTTCCTTCGCCTTGCTTTGGTCCCCGGCCTGCCAGTAGCCGTAGGCGACTCCGACTTCCCAGGCCGGCCAGGTATCCCACTCAGCTGAAATTGCGGCCTCGAGTTCGAGGATGTCGATCGCCTCGCCGAGCCTCCCCCGATGGGCCAGGTACATGTAGTGCATGGCGTCGGTTATCGCGATCCGGGCTGATGGCGGAACGTCTTCGAGGGCCAGGCATTCACGCGTGAGACGCTCGCCTTCATCCCATCTCCCGTGGAGGAAGCACTGAACCGCCTGGAGTGAGTAATTGGTGTTCCGGACCTGGGGGAGGGTGGTGCTCAGAGCGCCGTGCCGGGCGACATCGGCTGCTGCCTCAGCTCCCTTGCCCGCATTGACAAGCATCACCGCCCGGAGCGCCAGGGCTTCTGCCAGGTCTTCCCGGTCTGCCGATTCTTCAGCGATTGCGACTGCCCGGTCTGCGACTTCGAGGCGGAATTCGGGCTCGCAGCGTTCCAGCAGGTAGAAGTGGGATGCGGTCAGGACTGTAAAAAGGGTCGCGTCATCGAGGCGCCCGGCCATCGCGAACGCCTCGTCGGTCATCTCTATCGCCCGCTTCGAGGAATCCCCGTTGAAGTAGGTCAGGTGGGCGAGGTTGGCCAGGGCGGCAGCCCGCAGCGGATTGTCATCCGGCCCGAGCATGTCCAGCGCTTCTTCAAGCAGTGAGATTGGCGTCTGGCGGACCGAATCGAATGTCTCCCAGCTGCCCCAGCTGACCCCGTTCGCGGCCCTGGCGAAAAGATCCGGCAGGCCGGAATCCCGGGCCGCCTCGGTCGCTTCGAGAAAGGTCAATGCGGACTGAGGCAGACGTCCCATTCGCCACTCGGCTTCGGCCCGGCTGAGCAGCAGCTCTGCCAGGAGTCCGTTGTCGACCGGCTCGTCGGCCCGGCAGGCAGCTATGGCACCGTCGTAAAAGCCCACCGCTTCGTCATAGGCGAGCCGGTCCTCGGCCTGCCTGGCTGCGAGCGTTGCGTAGTTGATCGCCCGGTCCGCTTCCGAAGGCCCGGCATTGGTGAAATGCCAGGCCAGGGTCGGCAGGTCCCGGTCGCTTTGATGGCCGAAACGGCTCTGGTTGCGGTGTTCGATTGCTTCACCTATCCGGCGGTGAATCGCAGCACGGCGGGTCAGGCTGAAACTGTCCCCGAGTGAGCTCCGGACCAGCGCATGGACAAAGGCATAACGTCCAGGCGTCGAGCCGGATTCATCAAGCAACCCGGCGGCAACAGCCGAATCAAGCAAAGCGATGATCCGGTCTTCATCATCGTTGGTGGTCCGTTCGAGAATCGCCAGATCGAAATCGCGGCCGATCAGGGCTGCCCTTCCGAGTAGTTCAAGTCCACCTTCGGGCAAGCGGGCCACTCGCTGGGTAATGATTTCGCGGATCTCCGGCGGAACCGAGGATGGACGCTGCTCGCCGGATTCCTCCAGGTTCCGGACCAGTTGCTCGATGAAGAACGGATTGCCGCCGGTTTGATCCCGAATCAGCGGGGCAAGGCTCTCGTCGAGACGTCCGGAGATCAGGTTCCTGACTTCATCGTCGTCCAGAGCTTCCACCTGGAGCCGGGTGGTAGGCAGGCGGCGCTGAAGCTGGCTAAGCGTTTCCGGCAGCTGGCTGTCGGAAGTCAGCTCCGTGTCACGGTAGATGCCGAGCGCGAGGATTCCCTGCGGCGGGTTGTCCCCCGCCAGGCTGGAGAGGAGCCTCAAGGTGGATCGGTCGGCCCAATGCAGGTCGTCGAGGATGATCAGCATCGGATGCCGGGCCGAGAACCGGCCGATCATCCGGAGTACAGCACCGAACAGTGCCTGCCGTTCGGATTCCAGGTCTGACGTCGGGCCGGGAGCCGGCAGATTCAGGCGTCTGGCCAGTTCAGGCAACACACGGGCCAGGGTGGGGCCGTCGCCGCCCACGATCTGGTCAGGGTCGATGTCACCGGCCTGCCTCATCGCTGAGCGCAGCAGCCCCGACCAGATGCTGAAAGGACGTACTTCGTCTGGTTCGGCACGCCCGTAAAGGACGGTGATGTCATCCCGGCTTGCCGCCAGTTCGGCGGCAAGCCGGGTCTTGCCGACCCCGCCTTCCCCCGCAAGCAGGGCGATCCGAAGCTCACCGGCGACGGTCAGATCCAATTCGCTTCGCAGCCGTTTGAGGGTCCTTTCCCTGCCGACCAGATCACGGCCATCAATCCTGGGGTCTATTTCCAAACCGATCGACTTTGGAGTGGCGGCTATCCGGACGGTTGTGGCGGGGGCCGGCGGGTCCGGCTTCCCGTTTGATCCGGACTTTTCATGGGCACCGAGCAGCCGCTCGTGAATCGCGTTCAGTTCGGGGGAGGGGAATGTCCCGAGTTCTTCCCTCAGCAGAACCCGCAGGTCCTCATAGGCACGTAGTGCCTCGGCAGCGTTTCCCTGGGCTTCCAACGCTTCGATCAGAGCGGCACGGGCCGATTCACGAAACGGTGACGCTTCCACTGCGCTTCGTGCTGCGCTCTCGGCCCGGGCCTGCTCGGTAGGGCCGAGCCGGGTTCCGACCCGGGCCACGGTTTCAAGCGACTTGAGCCGCAGTTCTTCGAAATGGCTCCGGTGTTCCTCGATCCAGCGGGCTTCGAGGCCAGGCAACAGGCCACCTTCAAATATTCCGGCCGCCAACTGTGCGTCTCCCCAGGCTCCCGCAAGGGACTCCGTTGTGGCTTCGGCGCTGCCTGCGACCTCCTGGGCTGCGGCCAGTTTTTGCTGGGCCAGTTCGTAGTCGATCTGGAAATCGTCTCCGAGATTCAGCATCAGTTCCGAGCGACCATCGAGATGGCCGGGGCCCAGGGCCTTGCGAAGCCGTGAGAGGGGAGGGGCGAGCAGCGATTCCCCGCCGCTAGGCAAACCTTCATCGGCCCAGAGCGCTTCAACCAGCTCGTCCCGCCGGACCTGACGGGATCTGTTCAGGACCAGATAGGCAAATATGAGTCGACCCTGACGACCCGGAAGCGCCGCTTCCAGTTGCTTGCCGTCCCATGCCACTGTGAGCCTGCCACAAACAGTTATTTCGGGATTCGCCACCGGAGAAAATTATCCAAGTGGGAACTTCGGCGCGGCTGACCTCAGGTCGGCAGATGCCGTTTGAGTATCGCCTGCATGTCGAGCCTCCGGGCTACCTCTTCACCATCGTGCCGGAGCTGGAGCCGCCGTTCCTGGCCATCCGGATCACCGAGGTTTTCGAGGGCTGAAGCCAGCGCGAGCCGGGTTCGGGCCAGGTATGGAATCGCGTCCATTGCTTCGCAGGTGATCAGTGAGCGTTCCAGCGCTGTGGCGGCCTTGCGGAATTCGCCGACCAGCAGGTGGAGTTCACCCAGGTGCATATCAACCGGGCCTAGCGAAGACCCGATTCGGCCGATCATGATCCACTCGCCACTGTACGCCTCAAGCAGTTCGATCAGCTTGGCGGCCCCGGCCGCGTCGTCGAGCTCCCCGACGAGCAGATTGCCAACCGCACAGAACGGCAGCAACGTGTTATTGACGTCCTTCGAGTCATCCAGGCCGTCGTAACCGTTTTCCTGGATTGCCGCTCTGACTTCGTCAATCTGTCCCGCCTGGGCTTTTGCCAGCAGCAACCCCATTCGCCAGGTCGGCCACATCTCCCATCCCTTGGCGCCGGCTTCGAAAAGTTCCAGTCGTCCCAGGTGCTCGGCCAGCCCGCCCTGCTGCGCCCGGACCATGAACCGGAGCGCATCTTCAAGCAGCAGGGACGCTCCTCGAGGCATGCCTTCCTCCTGGAGTTCACGGGCAAGATCCTCGCCGTCCTGCCAGTCACCGGTCAGGAACCAGTTGGCAGCACGCATCGACTTCGAGATGACGCGGATCTGAGGCAGGGTCTGGCTCATCGCGTAGTGGCGGCTGCGGTCTGCCTCGGCCTCGGCTCCACGACCCAGGTTGAGCAGGGAAAGTGATCGGGTGACCAGGGCTTGCCCGATCAGCTCGTGGTCATCAATTCCCTCGGCCAGCTCGAGCATCCGCTGAGACGCCGACAGCCGCTGGGCCAGGTTGTTCGGCTCCCAGCGGCGGTATGCCGTGGCCAGAATCACCGAGAACTCTGCCTCGTCGTCATCGCAACGGCTGATCATTTCGGTGGCCAGGTCAGCGAGCTCTCTGGCTTCGTCGGTTTGGCCGCTGCCGTAATAGAGGCCGTGGCCCAGCATCGCCATCAGTTCTGCCCGCAGCGGACTGTCGACGGGTGGCAGGCTTTCGAGGGCCTGCCGCATCAGAGTCAGTTGTTCGGTCAGGTCGGCATCGAAGGCGTCCCAGCCGCCCCAGCGACTGCCGATCGCAGCCTGTGCGGCCAGTTCCGGCAGACCGGATTCACGGGCTGCCCGGGCGGCTTCGAGGAAAGTGTCGCCCGCTGTCTGTAGCGAGCCGTTCTTCCAATTCGCCTGGGCCTGGCTCAACAGCAGCTTTGCCAGCTGGCCCTGATCAACCGGTTCGTCGGCCCGCGCTGCCGCGATCGCAGCCGAGTAGAAATCAACTGCTTCGTCGTAGGCGAGTCTGCCTTCCGCCTGTCCGGCGGCTTCTGTCGCCCAATGGACCGCCCGGTCGGCTTCCGTCGGGCCGGCTTGAGCGAAGTGCCATGCTTTTTCGCCAACCCGCCGTTCCGGCCTGCTGCTGGTCTGCCTTTCTAGCGCCTCGCCGATGTCCCGGTGGATCATTGCCTTGCGGGTCAGCCCGAGTTCTTCATCGAGGGTGCTGCGGAGTAGCGCGTGAACGAATGAGTAGCGGCCGGGCACGGTCGGTGATTCGTCCAGCAGACCGGCAGCGACGGCCGAGTCGAGCAGGTCTATCACCGTGTCTTCATCTCTGCTGGTGGTTGCCATCAGGACCCGAAGGTCGAAGTCGCGTCCGATCAAAGAAGCTCTCCTGAGCAGGTCGGGGCCGCCCTCCGGAAGGTGATTGACACGCTGGGAGATGATCTGGCGCACCTCGGCCGGCGCATCGCCAGGGTCACTCAGGCCATTTTCTTCAAGGTGCCTGACCAGCTGCTCGACCAGGAAGGGATTGCCGCCGGTCTGGTCGTGGAACGACCCGGCCAGGCCTGTGTCGAGACGGTCGCCGATCAGCTCTCCGACGTCGTCACGGCCGAGCGCATCGACCTGGAGTTTCAGCGTTGGCAGCCGCCGCTGCAGATTGGTCAAGGTGTCCGGGAGCCGGCTGTCTGACGGGAGTTCGGTGTCCCGGTACAGGCCGAGTGCAAGTACACCGCCGGGTGGGTTGTCTCCGGCCAGGCTGGCCAGCAGCATCAGGGTCGAGCGATCCGCCCAGTGGAGATCATCCAGCACGATCAGCATCGGTCGACGGGCGGTGAGACGGCCGATCATCCTCATCACCGCTCCGAAAAGTGCCTGCCGTTCCGATTCGAGGTCGCCGGCAGGGCCTGGCGGCGGAAGTTCCATGCTCCGGACCAGCTCCGGAAGGATCCGCGCCAGAGTCGGGCCGTCACCGCCCACAATCTCAGCCGGAGGGATGTCACCGGCCTGCCGCATCGCCGAGCGCAGCAGCCCGGACCAGATCCGGAAAGGCCGAATCTCTTCAGGTTCGGAGCGGCCGTAGAGCACGGTGATGTCATCCCGGCTTGCCGCCAGTTCGGCGGCAAGCCGGGTCTTGCCGATTCCACCTTCGCCGGCCAGCAGGGCAATACGCAGATCTCCGGCGACGGCAAGGTCCAGCTCC
>JAGQUU010000086.1 GCA_020438345.1 Solirubrobacterales bacterium
AGAACCTCTATGACACGACGGCCGCGATCCTCGCCGCCGGGGTTGATCCGGAGCGCTGCATCCTTTTCCGCCAGTCCGACATTCCCGAGCACACCGAGCTCTGCTGGCTGCTCTCGGGAGTCTGTGCCCACGGAGACCTCAACCGAATGACCCAGTTCAAGGAGAAATCGTCCCAGCAGAAGGACCTTGTTTCCGCCGGGATCTTCATCTATCCGCTGCTTCAGGCCGCCGACGTGCTCGCCTACCGGGCGGACGAGGTGCCGGTGGGGGAGGACCAGCGCCAGCACATCGAGTTGATGCGGGAGATCGCCCGACGCTTCAACGACCGCTTCGGCGAAACCCTGGTCGTGCCCGATCACCGGATCCCGGAGATCGGGGCCCGGGTGATGGACCTTCAGGAGCCGACGAGAAAGATGTCAACTTCGGTCGGCGCCGACAACGGCCGCGTCTACCTGCTCGAATCCGAAACGGAAACCCGCAAGAAATTCGGTTCCGCAGTAACTGATTCGGGCCGGGAAGTGAAGCGGGGAGAGGGCAAGGAAGGTGTCGCAAACCTGATCGGGATCTACGCAGTCGCCACCGGTAAATCGGAAGATGAAGTCGAGGCCGAGTTCGAAGGAGCCGGATATGGCGACTTCAAGAAAGCTGTCGCCGACGCGGTGGTCGGGTTTCTCGCTCCGGTTCGTGAGCGTTACCCGGAAATCCGCGAGGACGAGGCCGGAATCGAAAGGGTCCTCGCCGACGGTGCGGCCAGGGCCCGCGCGATTGCTGCCGAGACTCTCGCTGACGTTCGCGAAGCGATGGGTGTGGGCGTTCCCCGTTCCTGACCGGCGGCTTCCTCGCAAATAGCGGCAAACGACGCAATCCGCTAGGTTCGCAAATAGCGCATTTTCACTGCGGGAGCGACCGATACCCCCTTTACCCTTTTGCTGATGGCTTCCCGGCTGGACCTGGACCTCGATCTGGATCTCGATGTCTTCATCGGGCCATTCGACCTGCTCCTCAGCATCGTGCTTCGGGAAGAGATCAGCCTGCTTGAAGTGGAACTGGGAGAAATCGTCGCTACCTACGTCACCAGGCTGGAAGAACGGGGCGAGATGGAACTAGAAGTTGCCACCGAATTCCTGGTTCTTGTTGCCGCCTTGCTGGAACTGAAATCAAGGCTAATGCTGCCAGGCGCCGAAGAAGACCTGACCGACATGGAGCCAGCTGAAGCTGTCGAGGAGCTGGTCGCAAGGATGCTTGAATACCGGCGCTACCGCGACGCTGGCCGGGAGCTCAAGGACCATTTCGAGAGTCAGCGGGGCTTTCTTTACCGGTCGGCACCTCTCCCTGCGGAACTTCGCCGGGTCGAAGTCGAAACCGCCGAGAAAGTCTATGAAGCCGATCAACTGGCGGCTGCCCTTGGCGATCTGCTCGAACCGCCTCCGCGGCCGGACCTTTCTCATTTGCGGGCAACTGTGTCACTTCGCAGGCGTCTTTCGGCGGTTCGTTCGGTGCTTCTTGACCGGCCATTTTTCGATTTCGATGACGAGTTCGGAAAGGAAGACCGCATGACCCAGGCGGTCACGATTTTCGCCCTGCTTGATCTCTACAAGAAGGGCGAGGCAGTTTGGGAACAGGATGAATCTTGCGGTCCGATAACCGTCCGACGGTCCCAGCCCGGTCAGGCACAGTTAGCGAAGACCGCATGAGCGCGTTGAACCCGCTTGCCTGCAAGATCGAGTCGCTGCTTTTTCTGAGCAACCAACCGGTGACCGAAATGGCCCTGGCGGAAGCCTGTGAAGTGGATCTCGAACTGATCGAAGAGGCGGTTGCCGAACTCGAAGCCGACCTGGTTCCCGGCCGCCGGGGGCTGATTCTGCGACGGGTCGGAGGCGGGCTGATCCTGGCCAGCGACCCCGAATCCGAAGCGGCCGCACGCCGGCTGCTTTCGAAGCCACGGACCCCGCCACTGACCCAGGCGCAGGCGGAAACCCTGGCTATCGTTGCCTACCTTCAGCCAGTCGCCAGGCCTGAGATCGCACGGATCCGCGGTGTTTCCTCGGAATCCGCCGTGGGCAGTCTCAACGAGCGCGGCTTGATCGAAGAGGCCGGGCGTTCCCGTTTCGGGGCCGCTATCTACCGGACCTCGCCCCTGTTCGAGAAGGTGTTCGGTCTGGACGGACTGGATGCCCTGCCTGATCCGAGCCGCTTTGATCCAACTCCGGACGACGAGCGCGAGATCAGGGAGCGTCTGCTCGCCGCCGGCGAGCAGCGCTCGGAAGCCTGAGTTCTGTCTGCTCGCCGCCGGCGAGCAGCGCTCGGAAGCCTGAGTTCTGTCTGCTCGTCGCAGGCGAGCAGACAGTCGGGTCTTGAGGTTGCGATCCGGGGCAAGGCAGGGACAAGACCTATCCGGTCCGGGATATAAAGTCTCGGCTCAGGCGGCAGCCGACTCGCCGTCTCAACCACAAAAAAGCTTAGGGAGAACGGCTTTGAAGAAGCTTGCCGCAACACTCATTCTGCTCACGTCCGGTTTCGTTTTCGTTGCCTGTGGAGGTGGCAACAGCAACGACAGCAACGAGGTGGCCGCCACTGACAATCTCACCG